>JBJSXO010000026.1:0-3074 GCA_046086425.1 Actinomycetota bacterium
GACGAGGCCGCCGCCGCCTACCTCGAGGCCGCGCCCAGCCCGTCACCGGTCGGGGTCGTGCTGCCCCTTCTGGGGCTGGCGCTGCTCGTCTGGCTCCTGTTCGCCGGCATCGCCGGCGGCAGCCCGGGCTTCGCGAGCTCCGACCGTGCCGAGCCGGCCATCCGAGCCCAGTGCGACCGCACGACGCTCCTCGGGGTGACGGCTGCGGCCGACCCGCTGCTCAACGCCGACGCGATCGTGGCCGGGCGGTGCTTCCGGGGCGGTGACGGCGAGATCTACGCCGCTGCGCTCTACACGCCCCAAGGGGACCCGCGCCTTGCGTTCCTCACCCTCGACACCGTCGGCGTCACCCCCGGTGACCGGACCCCGGGCACCTGGGTCGTCATCTCCACGAACAGCAGCTGGGACGAGATCGCGTCCCGCGCCCAGCTCACCCCGGCCCAGGTCGCGGAGTTCTCCCGTGGCCTGACCGTCCCCGCCGCCGGTCCCGCCGGGCCGACCGTGCCGTTGCCCCCGGATGCGCCCCGACCGGCCGGTCCCGCACCCACCCGGGCAACGACACCACCACCCACCCAGGATCCCGAGACCGCGGAGCTCGGCGCCCTCGTGCCCGAGATCGAGACCATGCTCGTCGCCTTCGCCCAGGACCGCGACGCCATCACCCGGGCGGTCGCCGAGGTGCAGGCGTGCCGTCGTGACGCGGCGACCGCCGCCGACGACGTGCAGTACGTCAACATCGCCAACCACATGAACATGCTGCGGTCGGTGCGGGCCATCTACGTGGTCACACCGGCCGCGATCACGATCCGGGACCGGTTCGGCCAGGCCGTCGCCGACGCGATCGCCGTGGACCGGGCCTACCTGGCGTGGATGCGCGACGTCTCGGTCGCCCCGGCCGCGTGCACGACCTCGACGACAGCGCCCTCCACTGCGAACCTCGACGAGGCCGCTCGGCTCGCGGTGGTCGCCACGGCCTCCAAGACCGCCTTCGTCAACGCCTTCAACCCGGTTGCGGCCCGGGTCCCGGGCAGCCGGGGCAACTGGACCGCCGAGAGCTTCTAGGTGCCCGCGGGTGAGAAGGCGGTCGGGCCGCTAGCGCGCCACGTGGTACTTGGTGCCGCGCTTGGCGCCCTCACGAAGGATGAGACCGCGCTCCTGGAGCGCGGTGATCGCGCCGATCCAGTCCCCGGTGCCCAGCCCGGCGCGAGCCAGGATCTCGGACCGGCCCAGGGGCTCCGACGCGGTGCGCAGGACCGCGAGGATCGCGTCCTGCGCGGCGGCGGTGTCGTGCGATCGACCTTGCGATCGACCTGACGATGCGGCCGGCGTGCGGGGTGCTCGCGTCTTGCGCATGGCGGTCGTGCGGGCCTGGATCCGCACCCCCAGGGCGGCCCAGAACGAAGCCTCGCTCACGATGGGAACGCCCTTGGTCCGCGCGGCGCGCGCCCGCTTGGAGAGAGTGTCGACGTCGGCGGCGACGACGAACGACGTCGCGTGGCTGATGTCGGCACGAACGGTGAAGCCGTGCTCGGTGGCCAGCGCGGTTGCCGTGGCCCGGTCGATCACCCGGCCGTCGGGCAGGGCGAATCCGGAGTCACCGGTGAAGGCGATGATCGCGCCCGTGGCGCGCCGCACCAGCGCCATCTCGCTCGGGACCGGCGCGTGCTCGAGCTCCGTGCGCGCACCCCGGGGCTTCACCGCGGTGTCGACCGGAGCGGGCCGACCCGGCGACAAGCCAACCGCCGTGGTCGACCGCAGTCGTTGCGCTCGCTCGTCGGGGCCGAGCCGGTCCCAGCAGCGGGCGAACAGCCGAGCCGTGGCCCGGGCGTCCTGGAGCGCCGAGTGGTCCGGACCGGCACCCGACTCCGAGGGTGGCGCAACCGCCTGGAGGCCCTGCCGGCGCCCACCGTCGAGGGCCTGCACGAGGGTCATCGTGCACAGTCCGTCGGGCAGGCGGGAGCCGCCGACCCGCTCGAACTCACGGTTGAGCATGCGGATGTCGAAGGCGACGTTGTGGCCGACCAGGTAGGTGGTGGCGAGCCGGTCGAGCAGCAGTCCCGCGATATCGGGGAACGTCGGGGCGTCGTGGAGGTCCCGGGCCCGGATGCCGTGGATGTACTGCGGACCCAGGTCCCGGCCGGGGTTCACGAGCGTGGTCCACTCGTCCACGATCCGGCCGCTGGTCCCGACCCGCACGACCGCGACCTCGGCGACGCGGTCGTTGGCGCGAAGGCCGGTGGTCTCGACGTCGATGACGGAGAAGAGCGTGGTCACGCCGGCTCCTGCACTCGGGGTCCCTGCACGACGATCACGATCGCCAACGGGTGGGACATGGGGGACCGGAGGGTGGGCGTGTCCCACCCTCTCCGTATGGTCATGTCGTGAGCAGAGACCCGAACCGCCGCACAGGAGCCGTCCGAGCGAGGAGCTGACGTACATGGAGCCCGAAGTGATCACGTCCGTACCGGAGCTGATGGAGTCGGCCAACCGGGCGGCGATGCAGACCGTCGAGCTCCACCTGATCGCCCGGGGCCTCTTCGAGCTCATCGACACCTTCCGGTTCCGCGATGTCGGAGCTCCGATCCCGGCCCCCGGGAGCGCGGATCTCCCCGACGAGATCCGAGCCCACGCCCTCGAGGCGCTGCACGCCGTTGCGACCTGCCGGATCCTGGCCGAGACCGCCCAGGCCCAGTCCGACGCACCGGCGGTGAGCGACGAGCTCCTCGACGCGTGGATCCGAGCCGGGGACCGGCACACCGATACTGAGGCGACGCTCCGCCGGCTCGCCCAGATCGGCCTCGGTGTCGCCCAGCACGCCTACGAGGACGACGACGTCGAGCTCCTCGAGCGGGCCGCCACCATGACACTGTTCCGTGGAGGCACCAGCGTCCCGGCCGCCGCCGACGGATTCGGCCTCGTGGGATCCACCCGCGCGGAGCTCTCGGTCGAGCTGGCGGGGATGATCGCCCGGATGCTCTGCGACGCCCGACCGGGGAGCGGGTTCACCCTCCACGACGCGTCGGGTGCGCTCCTCACGCTCGACTCGGCCCCGGCGGGTGCCCTGCACCTGATCG
>JBJSXO010000027.1:0-2247 GCA_046086425.1 Actinomycetota bacterium
CCGAGCCGTCGCGCCCGATCAGGAACTTCTCGAAGTTCCAGCGGATGTCGCCCGTGTGCCCCTCGGCGTCGGCCACCGGGGTGAGCGCGGAGTAGAGAGGGTGCCGGCCGTCGCCGTTGACCTCGATCTTCTCGGTGAGCGGGAAGGTCACGCCGTAGGTCTGCGAGCAGAACTGCACGATCTCCTCGGCCGTCCCGGGCTCCTGACCGAGGAACTGGTTGCAGGGGACGCCGACGACCCCGAACCCCCGGCCCGCGTAGGCCTCGTGGATCTTCTCGAGACCCTCGTACTGCGGGGTCAGGCCGCACTTCGACGCCACGTTCACCACCAGGGTGACGGTGCCGGCGAGGGGGGCGAGGACGTCGGGGGTGCCGTCGATCGCAGTGATGCCGATGTCGTAGACGCTCATGGGGCTCCTCGGTGGGGTGGGACCGGCGTGGCGGGCACGACCGACCGCATGTTCTACTACACCCCCACGCACTCCCGGTCGGCACTCCCGGTCGACGATCCAAGCGCTCGACCCCGGGTAGACGGTCGACCCCGAGAGAAGGACCACCCGTGACCCAGCTCGGATTCTGGCCCATCGCGCAGGCCGACCCCGACCACCTCGCGCTCGTCGACCCCGACGAGCGCCTCGTCACCGCCGGCGAGCTGCTGGCATCGTGCAACCAGGTCGTGCACGGGCTCCGCGAGCTCGGCCTCGAGCCCGGCGACGCGGTCGCGATGCTCCTCCCCAACGGGGTCGAGGTGTTCGAGCTCTACCTCGCCGTGCTCCAGGCCGGCTTCTACCTCGTGCCGATCAACTGGCACCTCGTCGGGCCCGAAATCGCCTACATCGTGGCGGACTGCGAGGCCAAGGCGTTCGTCGCTCACGCCCGCTTCGCCGACTCCGCCACCGCGGCCGCCGACGAGATCGGCTTCACTGCTGCCGGCCGCTTCGCCGTGGGCGGGGCGATCGCCGGCTTCCGCTCCTACGAGGACATGAAGGCCGCTCAGCCGACCGAGTCGCCCTCCGACCGCACCACGGGCGCGGTCATGAACTACACCTCGGGTACGACCGGACGACCCAAGGGCGTCCGCCGCGCGCTCCCCGGGGTCCCCCCGGAGGACCAGGCCGTGGGCTTCGCCGGGATGCTGTTCATGTTCCGCCTGCAGCCGTTCGACGACAACGTCCACATCTGCGGCTCACCGCTGTACCACACCGCCGTGCTGGTGTTCGCAGGCGGCGCGATCCACGCCGGGCACACCGTGGTCATCATGGACAAGTGGTCACCCGAAGAGATGCTCCGGATGATCGACAAGTACGACGTGACCAACACGCACATGGTGCCCACGCAGTTCGTGCGCCTCCTCGGCCTCCCCGAGGACGTGCGGGCGAAGTACGACATGTCGTCGCTGCGTCACATGGTCCACGCCGCCGCACCGTGCCCCCCCGAGGTGAAGCGCCAGATGATCGAGTGGTGGGGACCGGTGATCGACGAGTACTACGCCGCGTCCGAGGGCGGCGGCACGATCGTGTTCGCCGACGAGTGGCTCGAGCACCCCGGGACCGTCGGGCGCGCGTGGGCGACGTCGGAGATCGTCATCCTCGACGAGGACGACAACGAGCTCCCCGCCGGCCAGATCGGCACCGTGTACATGCACATGAGGACCGGTGACTTCGAGTACTTCAAGGACAAAGAGAAGACCGACCACAGCCGGCGCGGAAGATTCTTCACCGTGGGCGACGTCGGGTACCTCGACGAGGACGGCTGGCTCTTCCTCTCCGACCGCAAGACCGACATGATCATCTCCGGCGGGGCCAACATCTACCCGGCCGAGATCGAGAGTGTCCTGATCATGCACCCCAAGGTCGCCGACGTCGCCGTGTTCGGCATCCCGCACCCCGATTGGGGCGAGGAGGTCAAGGCCGTCGTGGAGCCGATCGACGGCGTCGACGGCGGGCCCGACCTCGAGGCCGAGATCCTCGCCTGGTCAGGGGACAAGCTGGCGAAGTACAAGACTCCGCGCACGATCGACTTCGTCGGGGAGCTGCCCCGCGACCCCAACGGCAAGCTCTACAAGCGCCGGTTGCGCGATCCGTACTGGGAAGGCCACGAGCGCGCCATCTGACGCGCTCAGGCCGGTCGCCGGTCGGGCAGGAACGGATAGGTCGCCCGCACGGTGGCGACGTGGGCCGGGTCCACCTCGGCGAGCAGCGTTTGCTCCGCGCCGACGTCCCCGGTGGCGGCCGCCACCGCCACCTCC
>JBJSXO010000028.1:0-14576 GCA_046086425.1 Actinomycetota bacterium
GTGGTTGCCGGGGTGCTGGTTGCGGTGGCGGCGACGGTCCCGGCCGGGGTGATGCCTGCGGTGGTGTCGTTTCTGATCGGCCTCGTGCTGGTGCCGCTCCTTGCGTCGCCGCTGGAGTGGCTGGTGCACCGGGGCGTGTACCACGTCCCCGTGCTCGCGCCGCTCCGATCGATCCACAAGGTCCACACCGCGCACCACCTCTCCTTCTTCCCGACCTGGCGCAACGTCACCGAGGGTCCGCCCCGCCGGCTGGCCATCTCTGCGGGTGCGCCGGAGGTCCGTACGACGGGGTGGGCCAACGCCCGGGTGCGACTCGCGCACTTCTGCTGGTACATGAGCATCGGGGTGGTCGCGATCTGGGTGCCGGCGTGGCTCCTCACCGGGAACCTGGCGTTTCTCGCCGGCGTCGTCGTGTCGTCGGCGGTGGTATCCAACCTGTTCATCGCGGTGCACGACACCATCCACCGGCCCGGCAGCCATCGCATCATCGAGGCCCAGCCGTGGTACGCGTTCTTGGACCGTCACCACTACATCCACCACGTGGACCTGGGGGCGAACCTGAACTTCCTGCTGCCGCTGGCCGACTGGCTCTTCGGCACGCTGCGCACCGACCTCACCCCCGCCGAGATCGCTACGCACGGCACGCTCGCCGCGGCCAAGGCCCACCCGGTCGGCCGGGGCGGCCGCGCCCGCGAGGAGGCCGCCGCGGTGGCGTGAGTGCGAGTTGCGCTCAGACGATCGGCGCCGGTCCCGAGTCGGGACGCGCCCGGAGGACCCAGAGGATCACGGCACTGCACGCAATCGCACCGACCCCGCCGACGACCTCCGGGCTCTGGCGTAGGACCTGGGCGATCGGCACGACGATCGACGTGGTGGGCGCGAGGAAGACCATGACCACGGCGCCGACCGCTGTGGTCCCGCGCAGGATCCGATTCCCCCGGAGGGCCTGCGCTGCGTTCCGCGATCCCGGCGCCGAGGTACGCGACGGCGTCGATCGCCTGCACCCACGCGAAGGCTCCGCGGAGGCTGAGGTGGGACCGGGCCCGGGGGGCGTCGGTGGTCCCGCCGGGACCGGGTGGCCGGGGCGTCGATCCGTCAGGACTGCGCCGCGACGATCGCCTCGCCGAGGGCCAGCAACTCGGTCTGCTCGCCTTCGCTCAGCACCTCGAGGGCCCGCCCGAAGGCGACGTTCGTGGCCTCCTCGGCGCCGTCCCACGCGATCTGCAAGACGCCCGCGTCCGGGTGTGGCTCGGGCCAGCCGAAGATGCCGGCCATGAACGGGCTCGAGATCATGACGGCCTCGAGCGGGTGGAACCCGGCTGCGAGGATTGCTCCACCGTGCAGACCGCCACGCAGCTCGCGCAATGCGTTGAGGTGGTGCAGCACGAGCGCGGTGTCGTCCGCAGGCTCGTCGAGCGACCGCCACGCGGCAAACAGTGGAGCGCCGGACGGGCTTGCACCCTGCACGACACGTCCGAGGAGCTCGGCCGCCCGTCGATAGTCGGGGCCCTCGGCGAGGTGGGCCCGGGCCCAGGCGTGCGCGCAACCCGCGAACTCAGCCGCCGCCTGCGCCCGCGACATCACGTGGCCGCTGCGGTCCCAGGCGTCGCGGATGCCGCCTGGCTCGAAGTACACGAACGTCGCCGCCACGACGTCGGCGGGCACGTCGCCGAGTGCGCCGCCACGGCCGGCCACGTAGAAGTCCATCCCCTCGAACCCGAGCTCGGCACCCTTGGCGTAGGTCGCCCCGTCGAGCATGAAGTTCGACGGGAGCGCCGCAACGGCGGGCTTGAGCGCGACGGCGAGCTCGGCGTTGTTCACGGCGGGACTCCTCGGTGCGGGACGGCCGGAGGGCAATGACCCTAGCGGCGAGAGACACGGGACGGCCGTGAACGCTCCGTGGATCGCCACCACCGGGCGGTGAGGTGCCCAGGAGGTGCGGCGAAGGATGACGGTCCTGGCCCATCGGGCCGGGTGTGGGGACGCCTGAGAAGGCCGCGCGGGAGCCGGGCCGTGCGGAGCATTACGGTTGCGGCATGGCCTACCACCACGTCGCCATCGTCACGCAGGACCTCGCGGCGACCCACTCCTTCTACACGGAGGTGATGGGCTTTACCCTCGCCCGGGTGGAGACGGCGCCGACGCCCGAGGCCTGGTTCGCCGACGGCGGCCCGACGGCCGGATGGGCCCGCCACGTGTTCTACGACACCGGGGGCGGCGAGTTCCTCGCGGTATGGGACCTTCACGACCCTGACCACCTGCCACTCGAGTTCGACCCGTCGCTGAGCCGGGCCATGGGCCTACCCCCGTGGACCAACCACATCGCGTTCGCAGCACCCACCCTCGACGTGCTCGCAGCGCGGCGGGACCACATCGTTGCGGCCGGAGTCCCGGTGGTGGAGATCGACCACGGCTGGTGCACGTCGGTCTACGCCGAGGACCCCAACGGCAACACCGTGGAGTTCTGCTGCACCACCGGCGTGGTGCACGACGGCGCGGCCGCGCAGCGACTCGTCGATCCCGCTCCTCCGCTGGCCCCACCGCCCGAGCCCCGCTTCTTCGTGCCGGGAGTCGCCCCGACCGGGTGACGCGGCCCCGCCGGCGAATCACCCGGCGCCCGAGACCGGCAGGGTGAAGGTCCACGCTGGGTCGATGCCCGACGAGACACCGGTCGGGCGGACGGCCCAACCGAGGCACGGGTGCCGCGCGGAAGGGCCCGTCGCTCTGATGACCGATTTGGCCGCTTCTCCGCACGACGAACGCAGCCGGCACAGCATCCGGGCGCCGTGAAAGGGGGGTTGGCCGATGGACGCGTTCTCCTCGAGCCAGGCCAAGTCGTGGGGGTTCTCGAACTCGGCCGACGCCGTCGGGAAGTCGGTCGACCTGGTCACCCGGGAGTGGTACCAGGGGACCGGCTCGGCCGAGCCGCTCCAGGGCGACGGCGCGCAGGGTAGGAACGGCCCCGGTCCGACCACGTTCACCGTGAAAGTCGTCGGTGTCACCGACCAGTCCGACGACAACGTCATCAACCCGGCGTGGGTGTTCGAAAGGACCTCTCCACCGAGCGTGAGTGGAACAACGCCCCGAGCGGTCAGACGTCCAGCGCGATCGTCTCGACCATCCCCACTCGGGGTTACGGCGCCCTGCTGGCAGTGGCGACCTCGCCCGACGAGGTCGACCGGATCGCCCGCGACATCCGTGGCCTCGGCGCGGCCACGGCAGTGGCCAAGGACCAGATCGACGACCAGAAGCGCGCGTTCCGCATCATCGGCTTCGCGCTCGGCGGCATCGGGGCGATCGCACTCCTGGTGGCGGCGGTCGGAGTCGTCAACACGATGGTCATGTCGATCCTGGAGCGCACCCGGGAGATCGGTGTGATGCGGGCGGTGGGTGCGTCGCGTAAAGCCGTCCGCCGGCTGTTCACCCTCGAGGCGGTGCTGCTCGGGCTCTTCGGTGGCGTGGTGGGGGTGGTCGTCGCCTACGGGATCTCGGCGTTGGCGAATCCCGTGGTGAACCAGCAGCTCTCCGACAACGGTCTGACCAACCGCAGCATCATCTCGGTGCCACCGTTGCTCGGGATCGCCGTGATCGTCATCACCACGATCATCGGGATCCTGGCCGGGCTCTACCCGGTGGCGCGTGCGGCGCGCATGGACCCGGTGGCGGCGCTTCGCGCCGAATGACGCCGGACCCGGTCAGCACGCAGTCTGGCGCTGCGCCGCTGCAGGGGGTTACCGACTGCGCCGCCCGGTGCTGCCGCACCGACACGGTTTGCGCGGACGAGATCGTCCTGGGCGCTCCTTCCCCTTGTGACGACAGTCCGAGGACGGCCCGCCGAGGCCGCAGGGGTCACCCGTCAGTGCTGGTTGGTCCATGGAGCGGGTACGCAACGGCCGGACCTTCCACCATGACACCGACCGTGGCGCCGATTTCCGGGAGGCAGTCGGGCTCGACCCGTGCTCGGATCGGTGCGAGGTTCCCGTCGACGTCCAGATCGACGGTCGCGTGGGCTCCCAGGAACGCTCGCGCGACGACGCGGCCGGCCACGCCGCGGTGTGCGTGCACCAACTGGATCTGTTCAGGCCGCACGAGCACCGAGACCTCGCCGCGCGTCGTCGGTCGGTCGTGTAGCGCCAGCCTTCCGAGCGCGCATTCCACGGTGTCGTCGTCGATGTGGCCCGGGAGAACGATCGCCTCGCCGACGAAGCGCCCGACGTCCAGGTCGACCGGCGCCCGGTAGAGGGTGCGAGGATCGGCATGTTGGCGTATCCGGCCCTCGAGTAGCACCGCAACGGAGTCGGAGATCGAGAGTGCCTCTTCCTGATCGTGAGTGACGAGCACCGCGGTCGCGCCGGCATGGCGCAGCACGTCGCCGACCTCGGTGCGCACCTGAGAACGCAGACCCGCGTCGAGGGATGCGAACGGTTCGTCCAGCAGGATCAGACGCGGGTTCGGAGCGAGCGCTCGCGCGAGCGCCACACGCTGTTGCTGGCCTCCCGAGAGTTCGTGGGGTCGAGCCTTGTCGATACCCGAGAGGCCGACGAGATCGAGACACTCCGCAACCCGGGTGGCCCGGCCCGGCCCGCGGGGGAGGCCGAAGCCCACGTTGGCTGCGATCGACAGGTGTGGGAACAGGGCTCCCTCTTGGGGGACGCAGCCGATCCGTCGGCGATGAGCGGGCACCGGCCGACCCGATCCGTCGACCCGCTGCCCGTAGATCGAGATGGTGCCGTGATCGGCGTGGTCGAATCCCGCGACCAGGCGCAGCAACGTTGTCTTGCCTCCACCGGATGGCCCGAGGATCGATGTGATTCCGCCCGCGTCGACCTCGAGGTCGATGCCGTCGAGCACGGTGTGATTGCCGAACGCCTTGCGCACGCCGGTGCAGAGCAGCGCCGGTGGGTCAAGTGCTGACGACACCGCCACTCCCTGCGTTGCGGGCGACGACCAGCCATGTGAGCAGTGCCGTGGGTACCGCCGAGAACAGGACGAGTCCCATCACGTAGGGCGCGCCGGCGGCATAGTTGGTCTCGGCGGTATACGACCACAGCCGCGTAGCCAGGGTGTCCATGCCCGTGGGATGCAACAGGAGTGTGGCGGGGAGCTCCTTCATCGTCGTCACGAAGACCAGCGCCGCGCCCGCTGCGATGGCCGGGGTGGCACGGGGCAGCGTGATGCGGGCCAGTACCGCCATCGGGCGCTTGCCCAACGACTCTGCGATCTCCTCGTGACGGATCTCGGACTGCTCGACCGCACTTCGGACGGTTCCGATCGCGAGCGGCAGGAATAACACGACATAGGCCAGGACGAGCAGCGGTACCTCTTGGTAGATGGGCCGTAGCAGACGCACGCCCACGTAGACGAGCGCGATCGCGACCACTACGCCGGGCAGCGCGTGGGCAACGTACGTAGATCGCTCGATCACTGCGGTCGTCCGGGACCGGTAACGCGCGATCAGCACCGCGACCGGTACTGCGAGTGTGATTGTGGCAATGGCGGCGAGGAACGCAAGCCACGCCGAGTTGCGGAGTGCGGTGACCACATCGTCGATGGGTATGGAGGTGTCGAGCGCTCGCCGAGTCCAGTGGATGAACCGCCACATCGGAAAGATGATCCCGAGGCCGAAGACGGCGCCGAGGAACACCGATGCCAACGGGGAGCCGGCCCCGAGTCGGACGGGCACTGCGGTCCGGGCGGTTCCGGCCCCGATCCGCGCAAATGCGCCTGACCCACGGACCCAGGACTCGAAGGCGACGAGCAGCGCTGCGACACCGACGAGCGCAATCGCGAGCACCGCAGCGAGGGTCGGATCGAATCCTGCGTTGTACGCGCCGTAGATCACGAAGGTGAAGACCTCATAGCGAAAGGTCGCCACTGCGCCGAAATCGGACAGTACGTAGAGGGCCACGAGCAACGCACCGGCGGCGATCGCCGGGCGAATCTGACGAAGGGTGAGCACGACAGCGGTACGAGTGGGTCCGTGTCCGAGCGAGCGAGCGACCTCCTCGTGAGCCGGGTCCAGCCGCCGAAGCGCCGCAGCCACGGGGAGGAACACGAACGGATACGACACGAGCGTCAGGGTGAGTACCGATCCGACGAACGGCGACATCGACGGCCGCCACGACAACCAGGCGTAGGCCACTGCGTACGAGGGCATCGCGAGGGGGAGCACCATGAGCACCTGCCAGACGCGCCGGCCGGGAACGTCTCTGCGGAACACCAACCAGGCGGCACCGACGCCGATCAGCGACGCGAGCGTGGCGACGACGGCCGCGAGGGTGAGGCTGCGGACCAGCAGGTCGAAGGTCCGCGGCTGGAAGAGCTCGTCCCAGGCCCGCGGCCACCCCAGGGAACCGGCCTGATCGAGCAGATAGACGATCGGGAGCACCGCCACGACCGCAGCAAGGGCTGCGGGGACGAGCAGCAGCAACGGTGGTCGCCGCAAACCGACCCGACGTGTCCCCCGTGCCCTTCGGGGCGGTCCCGAGGCCCCTCCGACCCCTGCCGGCGGGGCAATAGCGGTCACCGCGTGAGCAGCCCGGTCTCGACGAGCAACTCCTGGGTCTCGGCAAGCGTATCGAGATCCGACAGGTCGACGCGCGGCGGATCGAGCGAAGCCAGTTTCGGGAGCTTTACCGACGGTTGCACACCGGCAGCCAGCGGGTACTCGTACGTCGTCTCGGTGAAGTACCGCTGCCCGGGACGGCTCAACATGTAGTCGACGAATGCTTGCGCAGCCCGACGATTGTCGCTCGACTTCAGGATCCCGACGCCGGCGACGTTGACCAGGCCGCCGGGATCCTGCGGTGCCATGTACTGGTTCTCGGCGCGCACCGCAGCGTCGCCCTCCTGCACGATCTTCTGCCACAGGTAGTAGTGGTTCACGAGGCCGAAGGCGATCTGACCGTCATCGACGGCGTCACGCACGGCGGCGTTGTTGGCGTAGGCCTTGGGCTCGTTGGCCTTGAACGCCCGTAACCACTTCTCGGCTTTCGCTTCTCCCCGCGTGACGCGCAGCGCAGTGACGAAGGACTGCCACGACGCGTTCGTCGGGGCGAACCCGATCTTGCCCTTCCACTTCGGAGCGATGACCTCGTCGATCGTGGTCGGGGGCTTGGGTGCGAGATCGGGGTTGTAGATGATGACCCGTACCCGACCGCTGGTACCGACCCAAGCGCCCTTGGCGTCGCGGTACTCGGGTGCCACGGCGTCGAGTGATCTGGCCGGCAAGGTGCGGAACAGACGCTCCTTCGCCAGAGCACCGAGCGCCCCTGCGTCCTGGGACACGAACACGTCCGCCGGGGTGGCGTCGGCTTCGGTGAGCAACTGCGCGCTCAAGGCCCCGCTGTCGCCGTAGCGGACCTCGACCTCGATACCGGTGTCGGCCGTGAACTGCTGGAGCAGGGGGCCGATCAGGGTCTCGGTACGGCCGCTGTACACCGTGATCGACCCGGCCGGCTTTGCCCGCGCCGCCGGCGCAGCGAGCGCCGGCGCAACCACCAGCGCGACCACTGCGGTGACGCCAACGGGGATGACCCAACCGCGAACCGACTTCACCCTGGGCTGCCTTTCCCATACGCACGGCCGTCGAGAACGGGGAGAGGTTAGGTGAACCTTACCTAATGTGCAAGGTCGGCAACCCGGACTCGTGCATACCGACCGCGGGTCGCGCTGGGCTGCGGTCGGTCCTGCGGCGTTGCTCAGGGGTGTGGGTCCATCGCCTCGAGGGAGAAGCCGACGATGGTGCCGGGTCCGGTCAGCGTCTCGGCATCGCACGCGGCGTCGGCGTCGGCGTACTGCGGGAAGGAATGCGTGGTACGGTCCGCGTCCGCCGAGGAGAAGCAGAGGCGCGATGGCCTTCCTGATGACGCACTTCTACCCTGGCGGAACCGCCGAGCAGTACGCCGTCGTGCTCGATGCGGTCCATCCCGATGGCGCGCTGCCTCCCGGACAGCTGTCGAGCGCCGCGGGCCCCACGGAGGGCGGGTGGCTGATCGGTGCCGTGTGGGAATCCCGATCCGCGTTCGAGTCCTTCGTCGCCGACGTCCTCATGCCCTCTCTGGCCGGTGTGGAAGGCGGCTTCCAGAGCGCTCCCGAGGAGCACCTCGCCGAGTGCACGCTGTTCCAAACCGCCTGACCACACCCGACTTGGGAGACAGCCATGAGCCAGTCCGTCAGTGACGCGCACGCGGACCTGTACGCCGCCCTGAACGTCATGCTCGCCGGTGACCCCGAGCCGGTCCTCGCCGTGTGGTCGTCAGCGGACGACATCACCTACGCCGGTCCGTTCGGGGGATACCTCACCGGATCCGCTGCCGTGTCGGACGCCTTCCGAGGTGTGGCGACGATGAGACTCGGTGGCCGCATCGAGGTCACCGACCTGCACGTCGTCGAGACCGGCGACATGGGCTACACGGTGTGCAACGAGCACGGCATCGACCACGTCATCGACGGACAGCCCGTGAACCTGACGCACCGAGCCACGAACATCTTCCGGCGAGAGGGCGATGGGTGGCGCATGGTGCACCACCACACCGATCCCTCGTCGTCCTGACGGGGCATGACTGGATCAGATCCAGTCGCTCGTGATCGAAGGCAACGCGGGTCATCCGCGGGACGTTCACGACTTCCTGAGCCTCCTGCGGACACCAGCGCGGTCTTGACCCTCCGTGCCGGGCCACCCCGACCGGGGACCCTCAACTCAGGTGCCTGGTCAGCGCCGAAAGCTCGCGCGTTCTCTCGCGCCTAATCTCGCAGCCCCGTCCGAGATGCCGAGCCACGGTCGAGGTGCTACGATCAGGGCGCAACCTCGCAATGACCCTCAGTCAGGGAGTCGAAGTCGATGATCCGGAAGTTGGGTGTGTTCGTGGCCGCTGCGGCGCTTGCCACTGTGGCGGTGGGGTCGGTGTCGGCCGGCAGTGCGCTCACCGACACGGCCGAGGGAACGAAGATCTCGGTGGTGAACGTCGGGAACGCCACGCGGGGCTCGACGATCCGGATCTCCTGCGTCGTTACATACCACGCTCCGCCGGGCCGACCGGAGGTCGCAACCACGACCGCCGATCTCAACTTCGACGCATCGGGACGCCCGTCGACCAAGTCTGGGCCGCTCAGCGAGTACTTCTCGGCGGTGGGCGACTCCTGGGTGTCCGAGGGGATTGCCCCGGCGCCTCCGGAAGGTGCGCCGCCGACGCCGTACAGCCGGACGACCTGCAGCCACGCCGAGGTCGACAACGGCGGTGCGACGTCCACGACCTGGGCTTGCTCGACCGTCGGCGTGCCGAGCACGCCGGCCGAGGCTGGCTGTGCGGCGGCGTCGGGGACTGGCAGCAACCCGGTCGTGCTGCGCTGGACGATCCCGTCCGACAAGGTCTCCAGCCTGACCGCGTTCATGGTGTTCACCAACACGTACCCGGCCACGCCGGTCGAGGTGACGCCGCTCGTCACCGGCTGACGCCTCGACGGTCCGTCGACCCCCCGCCCGCACGAACCTCTGCTTCGGCGGGCGGGGTAACCGTTCCTGCCGGGCTACCGCGACCGGGGACCGTTAACCCAGGTGCTGGGTCAGCGCCGAAAGCTCGCGCGTTCTCTCGCGCCTAATCTCGCAGCCCCGGGTCGCTAGCTCAACTGGCAGAGCAACGGGCTTTTAACCCGCAGGTTCTGGGTTCGAGTCCCAGGCGGCCCACCGGGAGGTCGAGAGCCGCGAGCTCTGGCCCGAGTCGCGACCAGCGTGGTGCCGAAACGCTTGCCGAGATCCAGAGCCGACCGACGCGCGGACCTGGACCGCCGGTCAGCAGAGCTGCACGAAGCCGGGCTGGCGGCGG
Source organism: Actinomycetota bacterium (assembly GCA_046086425.1). Lineage (GTDB taxonomy): Bacteria > Actinomycetota > Acidimicrobiia > IMCC26256 > PALSA-555 > CAIUKV01. The sequence goes on from JBJSXO010000028.1 coordinate 9,825, forward strand.
AGGCGCGCGAGGAGGTCGCGCTTCTCGTCGGTCCGAACCAGCACGCTCACGATGTCGCCGGTTCGGTGGCCGAACGGGACCTTGAACGAGGCGCCCGTGTACCGACGGTCGAAGGGGGCACTGCGCTGCACTCCTGGATGGTCGAGTACCCGCCGCCCGAGAAGATCACGATGTCAGGGCGTCGCCGGATCACGTACTCGTCGTCGTAGGCCCGGTGCCCGACTGGTGCCTCGGCGGGGGACCGCCGGGCCCCGTTGCGCGCGATGTGCTCATCGGTCAGGCCGAGCATGTCGATCACGGTCATGTCGGTGCCGGCGTGGTACGACAACGCACCATTGGCGAACGTGGCGATCGATGCACCTCGGGGCAGCGACGAGCGAAGCCACGCACCTTGGGCAGCGAGTGCCTCGACCTGCTCGTTCCAGGGGCGAACCCGGGGGAGCTGGTTGGTGCTGGTGTACGACACCGAGACGAGCAGGAGCGCGCTCACGCCCGCAACGACACCGAACGTCCGTGTCGCCACCGCCGGATCGACCGACGCCGTTGCTCGCGACCACACGCTCGCGACCATCACCGCGACGAGGGGAAGCACCGGGGCGAACAACCGGGAGGCGGGCATCCAGTCGCCTCCCGTGGCGACGAGGAACCCGAGAAAGACGGCCAGCTGGAGCATGACGAGCCCATCGTTGCGAGACGGTGACCACCGTCTCCCGAACAGCAATGCGGCCGTGAGTGCCGCCACGACGAGGAGGGCCCACGGCCAGCTCTCGGTGAGCGCACCGTTGAGATAGGAGCGCCCTTCCGCGACGTGAGTGCCGATGCCGACCCCGCCGGTCTTGGCCGCGAGCGCGTTCGGCACCAGGTACCCGTAGTAGGCGACGCGCCAGACCGTCCAGGAGACGACGACGATCACGAACGGGAGCACAGCGCGCAGCAGGTCCTGTACCTTCCTGCGCGCCGAACGGTCTCCCCAAACCAGCCAGAGAGCGGCCGCACTGAAGACCACGAGCCCGTCAGGTCGGGTCATCGTCGCGAGTGCGCCGACGAGTCCGGCCAGGATGAGCCGCTCCTGGGTCAGCAGCACGAGCAGCGTGACGACCAGGAGCACGAAGAGCGGGGTCTCGAGGCCGCTCATCGCGTACGCCGCGAACGGGCCTGCGCAGGCGACGACGAGGGCGCACCAGGAGGCAACCGGGCGGTTGCCCCGAGTGAGGATCAGGGCGAGGTGGCGCGTGACCAGCACGGCGAGGACCGCGACGAGGAGGCCGAGCGCACGGGCGACCTGCTCGATACGGATGCCCGCCGCTGCGTGGACCAGCGCGAGCACGCTCATCCAGAGGAAGTTGGAGTACCCCTCGACCCGCTCACCGGCGTTGAAGACGGGACCGTGGCCCTCCGCGAGGTTGAGCGAGTACCGGTAGGTGATGTACGCGTCCTCCGCGTCGGTGCGGTAGAGCAGGCCGTTGAGGACGGTGACGAGGGCGATGCCACCGATCTCGAGCCACCGGCGTGGTGCCCGGTCGGCGCTCACCGACCACCACACGAGTGTCACGACGACGCCGACGATTCCGACGACGATCGGACCGCTGGAAAGAAGGATCGACGCCGGATCGGAAGTCAGCGGAACCTACCGAGGCGGTTGGGCACGACCGACGCGGCGGGGCCCGGATCCGGATCGCACGGGGCTCACGACTGGCGCAGCGCCGGCATGGGCACGGGCACGGCGAGCGCGGTCGCGCCGCCACCGACCCCCGCCGCGCAGGTGGAGGGGGGCACGGTGCCGATCCCGCGGGTCGAGGGCTTCTCGGCCGCCCAGAACATGAAGCCCAGCATCCCGTTGGTCGCGCCGGTCACCTTGGGCGCCACGTTCTGCACGAACGGCGCGGTGGCCTTCTGCAGCGACGTCGCGTAGGCATTGCACTCGGGCAGCACCTTGCTCCCGAGCGCGACGTAGAGCCCACCGGTGAACTTCGCCGGCGCCAGCGGCAGCACCGGCGGCGCGTACTGCGCCTTGCCGTCCACGTGCTCCTGCCAGTTGGCCTGCGCCTCGGAGGCCCGGGGCTGACGGGACGGCACCATGGCGTTGGCGTAGTCGAGCACGGGCTGGTCGACGCGGAGCCAGTCGGCGGTGGCCTTGCGGTTGAGCGCGATGAGCCAGCGGTCGCCCGCCGCGGTGTCGATCGTCAGCCGGGCGGCCGGGTCGGCGCCGGTGGGGTCGTAGGGCAGCTGGGCGCGGTACGCGTCGATGAACTGCTGCAGGCCGGCGAGGTTGGGACTGGTGTTCTCCTCGTAGTCGATCTCGATCCCGACCCCGAGGCGCCGGGCGACCGCGGCCGCGTTGCGCCCGAGGCGCGCGGGATCGGTGGCGAGCGCCTGGTTCCACGCGTCGACATAGGTGATGCCGCCGATCGAGAGCATCACCCGCACGTTGCGGCTGGTGAAGTAGTCCACGACCGCGGCGTTCATGCCCCGGGGCACGCCGTCGAGGGTGGTGGTGTCGGTCGTGAGGTCGAGCAGCCGCCCGGGGTGCACGAACGCGAGCACCACGAGGTTCACCGACGGCCGGCCGTCGCCCCGGTCGATCAGCCAGTGGTTGGCCGCGTCGAACTGCGTCAGGTCGCGAGAGGTACCCCACGTGCAGTAGTCGTTGCCGCAGTGCCATGCGCCGTACACCTGCACCGGCGCCGCAGTGGGACCGACCTGGGCCTGGGCGCGTGTGGGCGTGGCCAAGAGCGCGGCGGCGAGAACTGTCGCCACGGCGACGAGTCGCCGCGCAGGAGCTGACGACCTCACCACGGGCAGGCCCCCGTGGTGCGCAGCGTTACTTGAACAGCTTCCAGAACATCGCCCCGACCTTGCGCTGGCGCCCCGAGCGGGTCCAGGGGATGCCCGTGGCCCGGGACACCCGCCGCTTCGCCGTCGTGATGCCGATCATCCGCTTCCAGCTGAAGCCACCCTTGTTCACGGCTGCTCCTCCCGGATCCCGGTGGACTGCCCGAATGCACCGTATCAGCGCGATTGCGCAGGGAGGGCCGCGGCCACGGCCGGGTTCACGATCGCTCCGGCGTCGGTGTTGGCACCGAGTGCAAGCGCGGGATCGGCCGCGATCGCCGCATGCGCCCCGAGGGTGGCGATCGCCACCACGTAGGGGAGGGTGGCGTTGGTGAGCGCATAGGTGCTGGTGTGGGGAACCGCGCCGGGCATGTTGCCGACCGCGTAGTGGAGCACACCGTGACGCTCGTACACCGGGTCGGCGTGCGAGGTCTCGTGGGTGGTCGCGATGCAGCCGCCCTGGTCGACGGCGACGTCGACGACGACGGCGCCGGGGCGCATCGACCGCACCATGTCCTCGGTCACGAGCACCGGCGCCCGGCCACCGGGCACGAGCACTGCGCCGATCACGAGGTCGGCGTCGGCGACGAGCCGCTCGACGGCAGCACGGTTGCTGGCGTAGGTAGTGACGCGACCGGTTGCGACCTCGTCGATCCGCTGCAGTCGGGTGACGTCACGGTTCACCACGCGGACGTCGGCGCCCATCCCTGCTGCGATGCGACCGGCGTTCCACCCCACGGTCCCCGCACCCAGCACCACGACCCGTGCGGGCGCGACCCCGGGCACCCCACCGAGCAGCACACCCCGTCCACCGGGCTCGCGCTCGAGGAAGTGCGCCCCCACCTGCGGCGCCATCCGGCCGGCGACCTCGCTCATCGGCACGAGCAGGGGCAGACTCCCGTCGGCGCGCTGCACGGTCTCGTACGCGATCGCAGTGACCTGGCGCGCCACGAGCTCGCTCGCAACCCGCGGGTAGGCCGCGAGATGGAGATAGGTGAAGAGCACCAGTCCCGGGCGCAGGAAGGCGAACTCGTGCTCCTGGGGCTCCTTGACCTTCACGACGAGATCGGCCCGGGACCACACGTCGTCGGCGCGGTCGACGATGCGGGCCCCGGCCGCCGCGAAGTCGTCATTGGCGATGGACGAGTCGGCGCCGGCGTCGCGCTCGATCAGCACGGTGACGTCGTGGGCCTGCAGCTCGCGCACGCCGTCGGGCGTGAGGGCGACCCGGTGCTCGCCCGGCTTGGTCTCGCGAGGGACCCCGACGGTCAACGGAAGCCGCTCGTCGCCTATGGCCCCAGGCTAGGCCCAGCGCGCCGCGAGCTCCCCCGGAGAGGTGACCACGGTCATCCCGTCGCGGGCCACCAGCCAGTCCCGGCTGGCGATGTGGAGGTGATCATCGGCGTCGAAGTGGTTCAGGGCGACAGTCATCTGCCGTCCCTCGAGGGCGTCGGCCACCAGGCGCACACCGTGGACGACCCCGAGCGCGGTGTGCGCCACGATCAGGACGTCGTCGGGATCGAGCGCGTCCACGAGAGTGCGGGTGTCGCCGTCGTCGGCGAGGGGCGAGCGCAGCCCCCCGGCGCCTTCGACCAACCCGACCGCGCAGTCGGGCGGCCAGGTGATCTCGGCCACGAGGTCGGCCACGGAAAAGGCCGGGAGGCCGAGGTGCGCGGCGGCCATCGGTGGGGCCATGGGCTCGGGCAGCCACCGGTGCGGGGGGCACACCGCCTCGGCCGACGTGCCGGTGGCCGCGCCGAGCACCGCAGCGTCTCGCTCGCCTTCCGGGTCGGACGGCGCGTACGACTGCACGGGCTTGCGCGCGGCGACGGTGCGCCCGTGCGCACCGAGCGCCCGGGCGAGTGCCGCGCCCCACCAGGTCTTGCCGACCTCGGTCCCCGTGCCGGTGACGACCACGAG
>JBJSXO010000029.1:0-2838 GCA_046086425.1 Actinomycetota bacterium
ATCGGCGCGACGTCGGTGGAGAACGTGAAGGCACTGGTGACGATCTCGTCGCCCGGCTCGAGACCGAGCAACTCCACCGCGAGGTACAACGCCGACGACCCCGAGTTCACCATCACCCCGCGGCGCTTCCCGAAGGTCTCGGCGACGAGCCGTTCCATCTCGCGGACGTTCTTGCCGATGCGCAGCGCCGTAGGGCCGCCGCGTAGCACGGAGAGGACGGCGTCGATCTCCTCCTCGTCGTGGACGCTCCCGGCGTACTCGACCCGCTTCACGAAGCCACCAGCGCCTGGACCACCTCGATGAGGCGCCCTTCCGGGTCGGCCAAGAAGCCGACGCGGTGCCCGTGCTCGGGCATGTCGGTGGGCTCCTGCGCCACGGAGCCACCCGCCCCGACCGCGCGCGTGAACACGGCGTCGATCTCGTCGGTCACGAAGCCGAGGATCACCCCGGTGGGTGCGCCCGGTCCGTCGGTGAACCGAAGCAGGATGAACGTGCCGCCCCCGGGTGCGCTCGCTGCGTAGAGGATCTCGTCGATCGGGCGCCCGGCGATTGCGGCGCGGACCCGGTACTGCTCTTCGAGGCCGAACGTCTGCGTGTAGAAGGCAGCGCAGGTCTCGAGGTCGTCGACGACGACCTTGGTGAACGCGAAGTGGTTCATGGGTTCCTCTCGTTGCGGTCGTGCCCGTGCGCTTCGATGCCTTCGAGGATCTGGCGGACCGTCGCCGACCAGGCCGGGGCGCTCGGGAGCCCCACGTCGGTGGCCTCGAGCACCCCAAGGCCGAGCTCCATGGCGAGGAGCAGGGTCAGGAGCGCGTCCATGTCGACGCGCAGGAACTCGCCTCGGGCCTGGACTCCGCGATACTGCTCGCGCCATTCGTCGAGGTACGCCTGGAGCATCTCGCCGATGGCCCGGCCGGCATCGTCGTCGATCCGGGCCGCGTGGGCCCCTTCGACGAGGAGCGCGCGGAGTCCGGCGCGTTCCGGGTACCGGCGGGCCTGGGCGGCGAGCGTGTCGGTGAGGCCTGCGCCCGTGCCCCGCGCGGGGGCGACGAGGTCGCGGTCGATGCGGTCGGCGATCACCGCGGCGAGCAGGTCGGCCTTGTTGCGGAAGTGGCCGTAGATCGCGCCGGTCGTGACCCCGTTCTCGCGCGCGACGTCGCGTACCGCTACGGCGGTGTACCCGGACTCCTCGAACATCGCCCCGGCCGAGCGCACCAGGGCCTTGCGGGTGGCCCGGGCCTTGTCGGTGGTCGGGACCGCGGTCACTTGAGCATCCCTCCCGACACCGATAGGTCGTCGCCGGTCACGAACGACGCGGCGTCGCTGAGCAGGTAGCAGACCGGGCCGACGATCTCGGCGGGATCGGCGATCCGCTTCTGGAAGGTCCCACCGGCGACGAGGTCGAAGAACCCGGGTGCGGTGCGCTCGCCACCCGCCATCATCTCGCTCATGAACGGCCCGGGGGACAAGACGTTGACCCGGATCCCGTGCGGAGCCCACTCGGCGGCCATGCTCCGCGTGAGGTTCACCAGTGCCGCCTTCGACGCCCCGTAGGCGCAGATCGCCCCGCCGCCGGAGTAGGCGGCCATCGTGCCGATGTGGACGATGCTGCCGCCGCCCTGGGCCACCATGTGCGGGAACACGCATTGGCTCATGCGCAACGGACCCTCGAGGTTCACGGCGAAGACCTTGCGCCAGAACTCGAGGGTCATGTCCTGGGGGGTGACCCGCGCGGGGTTGATCCCGGCGTTGTTGACCAGGCCGTCGATGCGGCCGAAGTGCGCGTGCACCGCGTCGACGAACTCGGGGATCGCGTCCCACTCGCCCGCGTGGCAGGCCCGGGCGAGCACGGTGGCCCCGGTGTTCGCGGCGATCTCGGCGGCCACCCGATCGCAGGCGTCCTGCTTGCGGCTGCTCACCACCACGTGCGCGCCGGCCGACGCAAGGCCCTCGGCCATGGCACGTCCGATGCCCTTGGTGGATCCGGTGACGATGACGACCTTGCCGGTGAGGTCGAATAGCTCGGTGGTGGGGCGCACGGTGCTCCTCGTGGACGGATGCGCAGGACGGATGGGTGGGACGGGTAGGTGGTCCGGGTGTCGCTAGAGCGGGCCCCACTCGGGTGCCCGACGGTCACGGAACGCAGCGAACGCCGCGGCGAGCTCCCCGGTGGCGGTGCACATGATCTGGGTGCGGTTCTCGATGTCGAGGGCGTGGCGGAGGCTCGGCGCGTCGACGGTCTGCCACATGGTCTCCTTCGTCATCCAGACCGCGAGCGGGCCGTTCTCGGCGATCTGACGGGCGGTGACCAACGCCCGCTCGACGACCTCGCCGTCGGGTACCACGTCCAGCACGAGCCCGATCCGCACCGCCTCGTCGGCGTCGAACACCCGGCCCGTGAGGAGCAGCTCGGCGGAGCGGGACGCACCGACGAGGCGAGGCAGGTGGTAGCTGGTGCCCATGTCGCACGCGGACACGCCCCGCTTGATGAATACGGCCCCGAAGGTCGCCGACGCCGAGGCCACCCGGACGTCGCACGCGAGCGCGAGCGCGAACCCGCCTCCGTGCGCGGCACCGTTCACGGCGGCGATGACCGGCTGGCGCAGGCGGTGGATCTTCTCGAACAGCGAGGCCATGAGCTCCTGACTCATGAAGGTCCGGGCGGTGGGGCTCTGCGCCGCCTCGAGCAGCGCGCCGAGGGGGGTGGTGAGGCCGGTCATGTCGTCACCCCGGGCCTTCATGTCGGCGCCGGCGCAGAAGCCGGCTCCTGCGCCCGTGATCACCACGACGCGGATCTCCGGATCGATGTTGCGGAAGGGCTTAGACCCACGTGACCAG
>JBJSXO010000030.1:0-2891 GCA_046086425.1 Actinomycetota bacterium
GTCGTCGAGGTCGTCGAGGTCGATGACCCCGTCGGCGCCCACGCCCACGACCCGGACGTCGAACCCCTCGGGCCGAAGCGAGCGGGCGGCTGCCGACACCGCCTTGTGCTCCACCGCGCTCACGACGACCCGGAACCCGTCACCCCGGGCGGCCCCGGCCCGGGCGGCCCCGATCACCGCGAGGTTGTCCGCCTCCGTGCCCCCGCCGGTCAGCACCACTTCGCCCGGGCGGCAGCCCAGGCCGGTGGCGATCTCCTCGCGGGCGGCCTCGAGCGCGGTCTTCGCCCGGCGCGCGACCGAGTGGATCCCGGACGGGTTCCCGAAGACCTCGCCGAGGAATGGCTCCATCGCGGCGCGGACCTCGGGCCGCACCGGCGTGGTCGCCGCGTGGTCCAGGTAGGCGACATCGGGCATCGCCGCAGTGTACGAGCGGGAACGAACCCGCTCTCCCGGACGTTCTCCCCTGCAGGCGACGGTCCCGGCGTGACCGTCACACCCCCCGGAGATACTCAGCCCATGAGCACCCAACTCCGCCTCATCAGTCGGTACGAGCTCGCCGAGCACAGCAGCGGCGGAGGCGGCGTCGCGCCCCCGGTGCCCCCGAGGGAGGGCTCTCGGGCCGGGAGCCCGTCGACCGCAACCGGCTCCGGTGGCCGCGCCGGGCGCGCCACGGGCCGCAGCGCCGCGCGCCGGGTGATCCACCGTCAGGCGCAGTGGCGCCTCGACGACCGCACCCGAGAGGTCGGTCGGGCCGGCGTGGCCTCGGCGCGTGAAGCGCTCGCCCGGGCGCACCCGGACCGCGATCTGCGTCGAGCGTCCTGAGCCGCAGCAGGGGGCTCGGTCGTCGGACCGCCTACCACCCGACCTTGGGCTGCACGGCAGTGCGCAGTTCGTCGAGACGCGGCGCGAAGGCGTCGCCCGGACAGGCCGTCGGCCAGAGGTCACGATGGTTCACGATCCGGTTGGGGAACGACACCGTGGTGCCGGCGGGCCAACGGGCGCCGTAGCCGGCGCTGGTTGCGGTGAATCCGTCGGCGGGGTTCTTGGTGTGCACGCTGAGTTTCCACGCGAGCAGGTCCACGAGGGCGTTCCACGCCGCCGCCGGCGGCTGGACGCTCGTGAAGTTGCCGAGCAACGCAGCCCCGCTCGAATCGCGGTTGAAGCCTCCGGTGTGGGCGCCGATCACCGGCCGGTCGGTCCCGCCCTGGCGACCCTCGAAGATCTGCCCGAAGTTGTCGACGATGAAGTTGTACGCGATATCGCAGTACCCGAGGGTGTTCACGTGGTACGACCAGATGGCCCGGACCATGGCTCGGCTGTCGCCGGCGGCGTAGGTGTTGGAGTTCACCGTGTGGTGCACGACCGTGAAGTTGACGTCGTCGGAGTACTGCGGCCCGCCTGCGCAGTCGGCCGAGGGGTTCCACGGCAGGTCCGGACCCCACGACGAGCGCAGGGTGATCGCCGGCTGCGGCGCAACGGCGGGGTTCGGGGACGGCGGGGGCATCGGCGTGCACGCGGTGAGGGCCACGACCGCCAGGACCGCGACGACCGCAAGCTGGCGGCGCGAGCGCCACGGCGCCCAACCGAGCGCGATCGCTGCGAGCACGCCACCGGAGACCACGAGCGCGATCGCGTACCCGAACCCGTCGGGTGCAGCGGGGACGGAGAAGCCGAGCGCACCGGCCGAGCCACCCGGCGCCCCCTCGTTGGCCGAGGTCACGGCCTCGACGGCAACGCCGGCCACCGTGCCGCGCACGACGGTGACCCGGACGTCGGCCGCACCCTTGACCCAGACCGGCTCCGAGATGTTGGCGCCGTCACGGGCCCGCAGAGCGGCGCGAGCGTCGGGCGAGCCGGCATCGGGCCCGAGGTCGTCGCCGCCGAACGTGCCGACGGCGTCCCAGCGGCCCGAGTTCCCGCGGAGCACCTCGATCTTGAACTGCGCGTCGGTGTCGCCCGTCCACTTCACACCGACGAGGTCGGCGGGGACGCCGGCCTGAGCCCGCGCGCCCGGTGCGGCCCCATCGGGTAGCCCGAGGCGGACCTCGGTGGAACGGGGCGGCGGAGCCGGAGACGGGCCGAGCGCAAACGCCGGCGCGCCCAGCATCACGAGGACCGCAGCGGGGATCAGCAACAGGCGGCGCGCAATGGACAGCATGAGACGAATGGCTCCTGACTAGGCCCTCATTCGGCTCCGCCCGCCTCACAGTATGGCAGGAGCAACACCCGAGGGCCACCCGACATCGACGCCAGGCACTCCGGCGCTTCCCGGAGCATCGACCTCCCGGGGCTCGACCTTGAGCCCTTCGTGGCACCACCGGGGCCGATCCGGCCCCGAGAGCCCGCGCGAGCGGCGAACTAGCCTCGGCCCGTGGCCAAGAAGAACCCCTCCCCGCCCGCGCACCCGACTCCCGGCCTCGACGCCTGGCGCGGGCTCGCCGAGAAGGAACTCGGGGGCAATCCCGACTCGATGATCCGGACGACGCCCGAGGGGATCCCGGTGAAGCCCCTCTACACCGCGGCCGACCTCGAGGGCCTCGAGGCGGTGGGGTCCCTGCCCGGGATCGCGCCCTTCGTCCGGGGCCCCCGAGCCACCATGTACGCCAACCGCCCGTGGACGATCCGCCAGTACGCGGGCTTCTCCACCGCGGAGGAGTCCAACGCCTTCTACCGCCAGAACCTCGCGGCCGGCCAGATGGGCCTCTCGGTGGCCTTCGACCTCGCCACCCACCGCGGCTACGACAGCGACCACCCGCGCGTGAAAGGCGATGTGGGCAAGGCCGGCGTGGCCATCAGCAGCGTGGAGGACATGAAGATCCTCTTCGACAGCATCCCGCTCGACAAGATGAGCGTGAGCATGACCATGAACGGCGCCGTGCTGCCCATCATGG
>JBJSXO010000031.1:0-10259 GCA_046086425.1 Actinomycetota bacterium
CGACATGCGTCCGGGGTGCTACGACGTCCACGAGCGGGTGCGCGACATGTCGGCGGGCGGGCAGCTGGCCGGACTCAACTTCCCCAACTGGCCGGGCTTCACCGGGCAGGTCCTCAACTCCGGGCCCGATCCGGAGATCAACCTCGTGATGGTCCAGGCCTACAACGACTGGCACGTGGACGAGTGGTGCGGCGCGCATCCGGGACGGTTCATCCCGTGCGGGATCCTGCCGTACTTCGACATCGAGGCGTCGGCCGCGGAGATCCGTCGCCTCGCGGGCAAGGGCTGTCACGCCGTCACCTTCTCCGAGAACCCGTCCGCCATCGGCGCGCCGTCGATCCACTCGGGGGACTGGGATCCGGTGTTCGCGGCCTGCGTCGAGACGGGCACCGTGCTGTGCTGCCACGTCGGCTCGTCGTCGAAGGGGGCGACCACGACTGCGGATGCGCCGGCGGCGGTGCCGATGTCGCTCTCGCCGTCGATGTCGATCTACACCCTCGGGGACCTCCTCTGGGCGGACTTCTGGACCCGCTTCCCCGAGCTGCGCTTCTCGCTCACCGAAGGCGACATCGGCTGGATCCCCTACTTCCTGCAGCGGGCCGAGCACACGCTGCGGCGCCACAACGCCTGGATGCGGGCGGAGCGACCGCAGGGGCTCTCACCCACCGAGCTGTTCCACGAGCGGATCCTGTGCTGCTTCATCGACGATGCCGTGGGGGTCCGGCTCCTCGACCTGTTCAACGTCGACAACGTCTGCTGGGAGAACGACTACCCGCACTCCGACTCCTCGTGGCCCGACTCCCCGGAGCGCCTCGAGGTGCTCTTCGCCGGTCTCGACGACGCCACGATCGACAAGATCACGCACGAGAACGCGCTCCGGCACTTCCGGTTCGACCCGTTCGCGGTGCGCCCGAAGGAGCAGTGCACCGTCGCGGCGTTGCGGGCCGAGGTCGGCGACGTGGACACCGTGACGCGGGTCGGGCGCAAGGCCGACGCGCGTGACCTGGAGTCCTGGCACGCGATCACGCGGGCGGCGGCGGGGATCCCGAGGTAGCCGGGCTCTCCGGGGAGGCGGATGGAGCGGGTGACGGGAATCGAACCCGCATGACCAGCTTGGAAGGCTGGGACTCTGCCATTGAGCTACACCCGCGCGCAGGGACGGACCCTACGGGTCGGGGAGGGGGGATTTGAACCCCCGACCGCCTGCCCCCAAAGCAGGTGCGCTACCACTGCGCCACTCCCCGGTCGGAGCCTGAGGGTAGACGGCACCGTCGACCCGCGCCCGGCCCCTCAGGACGCGAGGTCGGAGCGATCGGCGCCCATGAGCGGCACGCAGGCGACATCGATGCGGGTGGCCACCTCGTCGGGGGAGCCGAGCCCGTCGACCCGGGCGACGACGGCCCGGTCCTCGAGCCAGGCGACGAGCGGACCGGTCTGCTCGTCGTGGACGGCGAGACGGCGCGACACCGTCGGCGCGTCGTCGTCGGCGCGGACGCTCAGGATCCCACCGCAGTCGCCGCACGGGCCGATCTCTGCGGTCACGGCCGGCCCGGCGGAGCGACCGCAGTCGCCGCAGACGCTCCGCTGCGTCAAGCGCTCGAGGGCGACCTCGGGGGTCACGACGAGGTCGAGCACCAGATCGAGGGCGTACGGGTCGAGCAGGTCGAGGAGCTGCTCGGCCTGGGGCACCGTCCGCGGGAACCCGTCGAGCACGAACCCCGCCGCGACCCCGTCGACGGCGAGCCGATTGTCGACGACGTCGAGCACCAGGTCGTCGGGGACGAGGTCCCCGGCGTCGAGGTACCCGCGCAGGACGCGACCGAGCGGAGTGTCGAGCGCCACCGTGGCCCGGAAGAGGTCGCCGGTCGAGATGTGCGGAACCCCCAGGCGCTGGGCCAGGCGGCGTCCATGGGTGCCCTTGCCCGACCCGGGCCGCCCGACGACGAGCACCCGGGGGCCCCGGCGTGCGGCGCGGTTGACGGACATCCGGACCCCTCCCACGGTCGCCTCGGTGCGGCGAGGCGCAGTCTGCCCGCCTGAGCCCGGCCGGTCCAGGGCCGGAGGTCCCGCTCACTCGCCCGGCCGGCCGCAGTCAGGGCCACCGGGTCCGCACGCCCCGCAGCACGGCGACGCGGAAGAAGGTGTCGGGCTCGACGGCCAGGGTGAGCAGCAGGTTCGTCCAGACGTCGGCTCGGGGCAGCTCGAGGTGGCGGTCGGGTACCACGCAGAGCACGCGTTCCACGAGGGGCTCGTCGGCCGGTCGGTGCACGAGCGCGTAGAGCCGACCGAGACGCACCAGGCCGCGGGGGGTGGGGACCCAGAAGCCGCCGGTGCGGTCGTAGTCCCTGCGCTGGGTCGCGTCGAGGAGCGAGCGCAACAGACGCTCGGCGCGGCGCTCGGCGTCGGCCGTGGGCGCTGTCGTACCGGGTCGGCACGCCCGCACCGCCCCTTCGGCCCGGTGCGACGGAACCGGTCGAGGTGGAGGCGGGCGCGGCACCCGGCTGCGCTGCGGCGACGGGTGCCGGCCCAGCCACTCCCACCCCGCGACCGGGTGGGGTCGGGGCCCGGCTCGGCCCACCACGACCTGACGTCCGTCCGCGTAGACCAGGAGGCGTCGACCGTCAGGGAGGGGCTCGTCCCCGACGACCACCGGCTCGTCGCTCATCGGCGGCGCCCGGCGGTTGCCGGTGGCCCGGGAGGTCTGGGAGGCCCGGGAGGGGAGGACGTGGTCGGGCTCACCCGCCGGCGACGGGACGGACCCAGACGATCTCCTCGGCGTCCGGGTCGAAGCGGGCGATCCGCTCGGCCTCCCGGGCGGGCGCGCCGACCACCCGTGCGAACGGGATCTTGCGCTCGGACCGCAGCCGGTCGAAGAGGGCCTCGGCCTCGAGGAGGCTGGCCGGGTCGTCGGGGGCCCACGTCACCGTGGTGTCGCCGGTCGAGTCGAGGATGCGCATCGTGCCCACGGGAAGCCTCCGAATGTGGTCCGAATGTGGTCCGAATGTGGTCCAAATGTGGTCCGAATGTGACCCAAACGCGTGTTCGGGATCCGATCGAACACCAGTTCCCTGAGCGTGTCAACCCCCGGGTGGGCGGTTCGGCTCCGGAGCCGCTCCGGGGTGCATGACGAAGCGCTGGACATGCTCGAGGACCGCCGGCGCCATCCGGAAGTCGGGGTCGAGGCGCGCCGCGAGGCCTTCGGACATCGCGAAGGTCTTGGCGAGCAGGGCGAGGTCGACGGGAAGGCGCAGCCGGTGACGACGCATCGTCCCCATCACCCCGAGGAGGAGCTCGCCGACCCGTAGCTCACCGAGCGGCAGGTCGAGGTGGTCGTGTACCAACGTGGCGAAGTCGCGCAGCAGCCCCGCTCGGTCGAGGGGGCCGGTCGTCATCCCGAGGGAGAGCGCGGCGTCGGCGAGGCGGTCGACGTCGCCGGTCGCGACCGCAGTCATCACCTGGGCCAGGGCGCTGCGTCGCCCGGCGTCGAGCACGCCGACCATCCCGAAGTCGATCAGCCCGACCGTCCCGTCGGGCGCGACAAAGAAGTTGCCGGCGTGCGGGTCCGCGTGGAAGAAGCCGTGCTCGAAGATCATCGTGAGCATGATGTCGGCGCAGCGGTGGGCGAGCGCCGGCAGGTCGACCCCCGCAGCCCGGAGCGCGTCGAGGTCGTCGGGCTTCACGCCGAAGCACCGCTCCAGCGTGATCACCCGGTGGGTGGAGAGATCCGGGTACACGCGCGGGATCTGCAGGTCGCGACGCCCGGCGAACTCCTCGGCGAAGCGGCGGGCGTTGGCGGCCTCCACCGTGTAGTCGAGCTCGGCACGCAGGGTGCCGGCGAACTGACGGGTCAGACCCAGGAGGTCGTAGCGGCGCGCGGCGCGCGACACGCGGGAGATGGCACGCGACGCGCGATCGAGGATGTCGAGGTCCACGTCGATCTGGGCCACCACGCCGGGTCGCCGGATCTTCACGACGACCGGAGTGCCGTCGTGGTACACGGCTGCGTGCGCCTGCCCGATCGATGCCGCCGCGATCGGACGGGGGTCGAAAGACGTGTAGACGGCCGTCGGCGGTGCACCCAGCTCGTGGGTGATCACTGCGGCGATCACCTCGGGCGCCTCGGGCGGCGCGGCGTCCTGGAGCTTCGACAGCTCCGTGATGTACTCGGGTGCGAGCACATCGGGGCGGGTCGAGGCGATCTGCCCGATCTTGGTCGCGGTCGCGCCCAGGTCCTCGATCAGGAGCCGCACCCGTCGGGCCCGTCGGGCCGCCGGGGTCGGGGCCGACCGGGTCAGGTCCACGAGGTGGCTCGCGGCGTGCCGGACGAGCAGCGCGGCCACGGTGACGACCCGGGCCCGACGGTCACGCCCGGTGATGGCGGTCGCGGGGAGTGGGGCCCGGGCCGAGTGGCGCACGGCGCCACGGTAGGGCGGTTCGGTAGGGCGGTTCGGTAGGTGGGCGACGGCGTTGCGGTGTCGGGGTGGCGCGGGCGGGGCGCCCCGCTCCCGAGCGTCACGACGTAGCGTCTCGGTGTGACCGCTGTGCGCCGCCCGTCGTGGTCACGCCGGGCCAGCTGGGCAGCGGTGTGGGTGGCGGTGTGGGCCTTCACCATGGCGCTGCTGATGCAGCGCATCGTGGTCGTGCGCGACGAGGCGTGGATGCTCTGGGTCGCCACCCGGCTCTCGCGCGGCGACGTGCTGTACCGCGAGGTCTACAACGTGACCACGCCGCTGGCGGCCTGGCTCGCAGCCGGGGCCGTCCGGGTCACCGGTCCGCAGATGGCGACCGTGCGCGCGTTGCTGGCGGCGATCTTCGCCTCGCAGGTGCTGCTGGGCCTCTCGGTGGTCCGGTGGTGTGGCGTGCGCCGGGCCGGGCAGGCCGCGTTCGTCGCGGTGCTCCTGGCGGTGGCCGCCCCGTTTGCCGCCTTCGTCAGCCTCTACTCGGCCCTCGCCATCGGCTTCGGCCTGGCCACGCTACGGATGACGCTGTGGTGGCTCGACGCCGCCGACAGCCGGGAGGAGACCCGGTGCGCCGACCGTGCGGCGTGGGCGATCGGCGTCACGGGGGGCCTGGCGTTCTGGACGAAGCCCAACGTGGGCGCGCTCGTTGCCCTGGCGGTGGGCGCCGCCGTGCTGGCGGCGATGTGGGGAACCCCGATCCGACGGTGGTGGCCTGCGCTGGCGCGGATGGCCGGCGGCGCAGCAGTGGTGTCGGTGGTGTGCGCAGCCGTGATCCTCGCCACCGGCGCCCGGTCGGCCTTCGTCGATCAGGTGTTCCGGTCCAAGGGCGAGTACCTCGGCCTGGGCTTCGGCTACCTGTCCGCACTGGAGAAGCGGTTCGACGCGCTGGTCACCGGCGCCGAGCCGTTCCAGGTCCGTCGGGTCGTCAAGCTGGTCGTGCAGGCGGCGCCGACGTTCCTGCTCGTGGCGGTCGCGGTCGGGGCCGTTCGGTCACGGCACTCGTCGCGGCCACCACTCGTCGCCCTCGCCGCGTTCACGGTGGCGGGGATCCTGGCCATCCTGCCGCGGCCGGGGCTCAACCACGTGACGGGAGTGATGCCACTCGTGGTCCCGGCGCTGTTCGGCACGTGGATGGTCGGGATCCGCGCACGCCCGGTTCCGTCGACGGGGGGAGTGGTCCCCGCAGTGGCGATCGGGGCGACGGCGCTCGGCGTGGTCGTCGCCCTGGCCGTCCCGCTGGTCTCCCCGAACCAGCCCGACCGGCTCCGGCGCGACGCGCCGCACTTCACCGGGACGCCGGTGACCGAGCGCCAACTGCAGTCGTCGGCGCGCCTGGCGCGGGAGCTGCGCGCCCGCGGTGTCGACACGGTGTTCATCGTCCGCAAGGACGCCGGGTTCCTGTACCTGAGGACCGAGACGCGCAACCCGTTGCCCTTCGACATCGTGGAGCGCTCCGACCTCGGCGGTGACGACGAGGCGGGAGTCATCCGGCGGCTCGCCGCCGGCGAGGCCGAATGGGTGTGCGTCCGCAAGCCGGGGTCGGGCGGGACCTCGGACGCGGGGCTGGTCCCCGTGCGACTCGAGCGGTGGATCCGCACCCACCTCGAGTTCCGGGCGGAGCTGGCCCGGTGCGAGCTGCACCGATGGCGGCCGGCCACGTCGCAGTCGGTCAGCCGCCCGCCGCACTCTCGGTAGGGGCCTCGCGCTCGAGGGCGGCCTTCGTCTCCTGGAGTGCGGCCCGCGTGTCGTCGTCGACGGTGGGGAACTGCGGATCGATGGCCACCAGGGCGTCGGCGATGATCGCCGACGCGGCGATCCGCGCGAACCACTTGTGGTCGGCGGGGATCACGTGCCACGGCGCCCACTCGGTGCTCGTGTGGGAGAGCATCTCCGAGTAGGCGAGCTGGTACTCGTCCCAGTGCTCACGCTCGCGCGCGTCGGCGGTGGAGAGCTTCCAGTTCTTCGCCGGCTCGTCGATCCGGGCCAGGAACCGCCGGCGCTGCTCCTCCTTCGAGAGGTTGAGGAAGAGCTTGACGATCCGGAAGCCGTTGTCGACGAGGTACTGCTCCCAGTCGTTGATCTCGCGGAAGCGCCGCTTCCAGATCTTGTCGGTGCGGGCTTCGGGCGGGAGGTGCTGGGCCTCGAGCATCTCGGGGTGCACGCGCACCACGAGAACCTCCTCGTAGTACGACCGGTTGAAGATCCCGATCTGCCCGCGGGCCGGTAGCCGCTGCGCGCAGCGCCAGAGGAAGTCGTGGTCGAGCTCCTCGTGCGAGGGCGCCTTGAAGCTGTGGACCACCACCCCCTGGGGGTTCACGCCGCTCATCACGTGCCGGATCGTGCCGTCCTTCCCGGCGGCGTCGAGCGCCTGCAGCACGACGAGCACGCCGTAGGTGTCCTGGGCCGCGAGGCGCTCCTGGTACTCCGACAGCAGGGCCACGCCGAGGTCGAGCAGCTCCTGGCTGTCCTCCTTCTTGACGAGACCGTCGCGGTACCCGGGGTCGAAGTCGCGCGCGAGGTCGACGGTGCGACCTGGTGCCACCCGGAACGGGGCGATGAAGTCGGCAAGCTGCTTGGCGCGCGGGTGGGCCATTCACCGACAATAGGCCCACGGCCGGGGGGCAGTCCTCGGGACGACGGGCGACGAGGGAAGCGGCGATGGAGACGACGGAGCGGTCCTCGTGAAGGTGTCGATCGGGTACCCGCTGCTGCGTCATCCTGCCGACCCCGCCTTCACCGCACCGGAGTTCCTCGCCGACTTCGCGCGGGTCGCCGAAGAGTGCGGCTTCGACGGAGTCAACCTCACCGAGCACCCCATTCCCGGTGACAAGTGGCTGGCTGCGGGTGGGCACCACGCCCTCGATCCCTTCGTCGGCCTCGCCGTCGCAGCCACCGTGACCACCCGGGTGCGCCTCATGACCAACCTCACGGTCCTGCCGTATCGCAACCCGTTCCTCCTCGCGAAGTCGGTGGCGTCGCTCGACCGGGTGTCCGGCGGTCGGGTCACCCTGGGCGTGGGCACGGGATACCTGAAGCCCGAGTTCTTCGCGCTCGGCGTGGACTTCGAGGAGCGAAACGACCTGTTCGACGAAGCGATCGCCGTGTGCCGGCAGGCGTGGTCCGGTGGGTCGGTCACCTACGAGGGCCGGCACTTCAGCGCGCGCGGCAATTCGGTCCAGCCCACGCCCGTGCAGGACCCACTGCCGATCTGGATCGGCGGCAACGCCGCACTGACCCGGCAGCGGGTCGCCACGGTGGCGCAGGGGTGGATGCCCATGTGGAACCCCCGCGAGTTCGCCGCGACCCGACGCAGCCCCGTGCTGGAGACACTCGAGGACTTCGCGGCCATGCTCGCCGACGTGCGGGCCCGGGCCGAGGCGGCGGGTCGGACCGAGCCGCTCGACGTGATGTTCATGCCCCTCGACCCGGCGCTGCCCGGGTCCCCCGACTGGGACGCCGACCGCCATCTCACCGCACTCCGGGCCCAGGCCGACCTGGGCGTCACCTGGGTGCAGCTGACGGCTCAGGGCGACACCCCGGCAGCGGTGCTGGACCAGGTCCGGTCCTACGCCGACACCGTGGTCGGCGCCCTGCGCTGACACGGTCGGGCCGGGACGGGGAACCACCCGGCGCGACCCGTCGTTGACCCCCCGACGTCTTCGTCTTCGTCGATCGACCGGCGCACCGACCGGTCGACGCGCCGGCTTCCCGGGGGACCCGCCATGACCACGCTGCTCGACGATCGTCCGGGCCCCGCCCCGGCCCCCGACCCTGCGAGTCCCACGCCCGAGGTCGTCGTGCGCGTCGTGGGCGAGGCGGGAAGTGGCGGAGCCGGCCGCCCACCGCGCCGGCGCGGCCTCGGTCTCCGTACCCTCGGAGTCCTGGCCGGCCTCGGCGCGGTCGCCGTGGCCCTCGTGCTGCTCGCCGAGGCCATCGGCGGCTTCCACGTGAGCCTCTTCGAGACCAAGCGGGTCGACCGCTCCGCGCCGGTGGTCCTAAAGCAGCTCCGTGACGTGTCCACGTTCACGGCGGCGACCGGTGAGTTCGAGGCGACCATCGACGTCGAGGACGACGTGGATCTCCTCCCGGCGTTCGTCGCGGGGGAGCGCACGATCTTCGTGGGCGTCGGGACCGTCGACGCCCAGGTCGACTTCGCGTCGATCGACAAGGACGCGGTCGCGGTGGGCCAGGACGGCTCGGTCGCCGTCACGTTGCCCGCTCCCGTTCTCGCTCGGCCCGTGGTGGACCCGGCCCGCAGTCGGGTGGTCGATCGCGACCGCGGCATCGTCAACCGGGTGGCCGACGTCTTCACCGACAGCCCGACGAGCGAGCGCGGGCTCTACCTCCAGGCGCAGCGGCGCCTTGCGGCTGCCGCCCGGGGCAGCGAGCTGCGGGCGCGTGCGGAGGCGAACACCGAGCGGATGCTCCGCGGCCTGCTCGGTCGGCTCGGCTATGAGACGGTGACCGTCGCTTTCACCGGACCCGCCGCCTGATCCCGGCCTCGATCCGGCGAGACGGCCACCTCGCGCGCGGCGCTCACCACTCGACGGTCTGCCCGTCGCGCCACGCCCGCACCACGAGGTACTGACCCTTCAGCGCGCCGCGGTCGTAGCGGCCGAAGCCCATGAGCGTGCCGTCGCGCCCGGTGGCCGACGGCAGGGACTTCACCAGCTCCAGGCCTTCGGCGATTGCCGCGCGGGTGACGCTGTGGCCGCGGGCGATGGCCTCGGCCAGCAGGCGCCCCATGTCGTAGGCACCCGCGGCGCCGGGGCCACCGGGGTGGCCGGCGGCTGCGGCGGCAGCGCAGAGCGCGGCGTAGCGAGGGTTGGCCTCCGACACCGTGTCGACGTAGGTCCAGCCCTCCCAGTCCCGCGCCCACTGCGGGTCGGCGTGCCCGTAGATCAACGCCGAGTTCGCGCTGGTCGGCACCTCCCAGCCGGTCGCCCGGAGCTCGAGGGCGACGGCGTGGGGCAGGTCCCAGAGCCCGAGCGTCACGAGCGCGTCGGGTGCCGTGGTTCGGGCCACCCCGACGGCGTCGCGCACATCGGGGTCGTTGGTGGGCGCGGACGTGCGGGCCACCAGGGCGAGGCCGCTCGCGGCGCAGGCGTCGTGGAAGAAGTCGGCCATGCGCCGGCCGATGTACGACGTGTCGTGGATCAACGCGATGCGGCGAAGGTCGCGGGCGAGGAGGTGCGCGGCGAGGAACGACGGCTCGTCCTCGAGCGACCCGATCTGGAAGTGGAACGCGAACGCGCTGCGGGACTCCTCGGCCCCGGTGTAGTTGAGCGTGGCGAGTCCCGCTGCGTCCGAGAGCGGCCGGGTCACGATGGCGTTGTCGCTGATGGCCGGGCCGAGCACCGCCAGCACCCCGACCTCGTCGAGACGGCCGAACGCGTCTTCGACCGACCGGGCGGAACCGCCCGGGAGCGGGAGGCCCAAGGCGGTCTCGTGCACGAGCTCGAGCGGGCCAGGGAGCCGGCCGGTCGCAGCGACCTCGTCGAAGCCGCGTCGCACGGCCCATTCGAAGGCGGCGCCGCCGTCGTCCGGCGGGTAGTCGTGCAGCGCGCCGATGAGCAGCCGCGGTCCGTCCATGACGTCAGCCTGCCAGATCCCCGGTCGCGCCGGCACAGGCGGCCGAGGTCCGCGAGAACGCGGGTCCCGCTTGCCATGATCGGGCGATGGCGACGTCGGTCGACGAAGCGTCGGCGACCCCGACCCCCTCGCGCGAGGAGCGCCTGGCGGCGTGGGAACGCAAGACCCGACCCCTGATCATCGCCACCGCCCTGATCCCGCTGGTCG
>JBJSXO010000032.1:0-13834 GCA_046086425.1 Actinomycetota bacterium
CGCCGCCGCGATCGAGATGCGGGCAGAGGACCAACACCACGGCTTCGCCACCTACGGGGACTCGGTGTGGTGGGGAATCGTCACCATCACCACCGTGGGCTACGGCGACGTCGTCCCGCAGACCACGCTCGGACGGGTGGTGGCGACCGTGCTCATGTTCACCGGCGTCGCCCTGCTCGGAACGGTGGCGGCGTCGCTCGCGGCGATGTTCCGGGTCGAGGACCAGGCCGTGGAGGACTCGTCCCGGACGGGGGTCGGCGCGGTGACCGGAGGGGGCGAGGCCGCCGGAGGCCCGGGGCGTGACGGGGTCCCGGCCGACCCCACGACCATGAGCGACGTCTCGACGGAGCTGCGCGCGCTGCGGGCCGAGGTCGCTGCCCTGCGCGAGGAGCTGGGCCGCCGGACGTGACCGGCGGTGTCAGTTCGCACCGGGGCCCACAGGTACACTCAGCCCCCCCATGGCCTCCCTCACCACTTCGGTCGAGCCCCTCGACGACAACAAGGTCCGTGTGAGCGTCACCGTTCCCGCGGCCGAGTTCGAGAAGGCCGTCGACGCCGCGTTCCGCAAGCTCGCAGCCGAGGTCAAGGTCCCCGGATTCCGTCCGGGCAAGGCGCCGCGTCGCCTCCTCGAGGCGCGTTTTGGCAGCGAGTACGCGCGCGAGCAGGCGCTGCGCGACGCCCTGCCCGACTACTACGAGCAGGCCATCGTCGCCGAGTCGGTCGACGCCATCGCCGTGCCGGAGATCGACATCACCGCAGGGGAGGAAGCGGGTGACGTCACGTTCGACGCCGTCGTCGAGGTCCGGCCCGTGGTCACGGTGGTCGGCTACGACGGCTTGCGGGTCGAGGTCCCGAGCCCGGCGGTGGGCGAGGAGGCGGTCGACGCGCAGGTCGACGCGTTGCGCGAGCGTTTCGCCGACCTCGCCGACTCCGACGACCCCCTGATCGACGGCAACTTCGCGCTCGTCGACGTCACGTCCACCGCCGGTGACGAGGTCGTCGACGCACTGAGCGCCACCGACTTCCTCTACGAGGTCGGCTCGGCGATGCTCGTGGAGGAGCTCGACGCCCAGCTCCGGGGTACCCAGCCGGGCGCGATCCTCAAGTTCGACGCCGAGCTGCCCGAACGCTTCGGGGAGCGGGCCGGCGAGACGATCTCGTTCCAGGTCGTGGTCAAGGAGACCAAGCGCAAGGTCCTCCCCGACGTCGACGACGAGTGGGCGTCCGAGGTGAGTGAGTTCGACACGGTCGCAGAGTTGCGCGCCGACGTCGCCAACCGCCTCGGCCTGATGGCCAAGGTGCAGGCGCAGATGCTGGTGCGCGACAAGGTGCTCGAGGCTGCCGCCGACCTGGTGACCGTCGACGTGCCCGACGCGCTCGTCGAGAGCGAGATGGAGCGGCGGCTGCACGACCTCGCGCACCGGCTCGAGCACCAGGGCATGACCATCCCGCAGTACCTCATGATGACGGGTCAGGAGCAGGGGCCCTTCGTCGACGAACTCCGGGAGGGCTGCACGAAGGCCGTGCGCGCCGACCTCGCGCTGCGCTCCGTCGTGCACCAGGAGGCGATCACCGCCGACGACGACGAGGTGGACGCCGAGGTCGAACGCCTCGCCGCGCGCCTCGAGCAGAAGCCGGCCAAGGTGCGCCGCGATCTCGAACGAAACGGCGCCATCGAGGCACTACGCTCGGATCTCGCCCGGGGGAAGGCCGTTCGTTTCCTCGTCGACCACGCGGACGTCGTCGACGAGGACGGCAACCCGGTCGATCTCAGCCTCCCGGAGCCCGACGCCGACGACGGGTCGTCCGGACCCGGATCCACCGATACCAGCGACGCCGAGGAGACCGACGAGTGAGAGCTTCCGTCCCGTACCCCACCTACTACGAGCAGACGAACCTCGGCGAGCGGCCGATGGACGTCTGGTCGAAGCTCTTCAAGAACCGGGTCGTGTATCTCGGCACGCCGATCGACGACAGCATTGCGAACCTGATCGTCGCGCAGTTGCTCACACTCGAGAGCGACGACCCGGACAAGGACATCTCCCTGTACGTGAACTCGCCCGGTGGCGAGATCACCGGCTTGTTCGCCATCTACGACACGATGCAGTTCATCAAGTGCGACGTGAGCACGATCTGCGTGGGCCAGGCGGCGTCGGCCGCCGCGGTGATCCTGTCGGCCGGCGCGCGTGGTAAGCGGTTCGTGCTGCCGCACTCCCGGGTCCTCATCCACCAGCCGCACGGTGGCGCATCGGGCCAGGCGGTCGACATCGAGATCCAGGCCAAGGAGATCGTGCGGATGCGCGAGGCGCTCGACCAGATCCTCGCCCACCACACCGGCCAGCCCGTCGACAAGATCGCCAAGGACACCGACCGCGACTTCATCATGGGTGCCGAGGAGGCGGTGGCGTACGGCATCGTCGACGAGGTCATCACCAACCGAGAGCTGGCCGCCGTGGGCGTGCCCGCCGGTGTGAGCTAGCCGAGAGCCGGAGCCAGGGGGGACGTCGCGGTGGCCAAGTTCGGTGACGGGGGCGACCTGCTGAAGTGCTCCTTCTGCGGGAAGAGCCAGAAGCAGGTCAAGAAGCTCATCGCCGGCCCCGGTGTCTATATCTGCGACGAGTGCATCGACCTCTGCAACGAGATCATCGAAGAGGAGCTCGCGCAGACCTCCGAGGTGCACTTCGAGGAGCTTCCGAAGCCGCGAGAGATCTACGACTACCTGAACGGCTACGTCATCGGCCAGGACCAGGCCAAGAAGATCCTGTCGGTCGCGGTCTACAACCACTACAAGCGTGTGCAGGCCGGCGCGTACGGCGACCCCGACGTCGAGCTCGCCAAGTCCAACATCATGCTCATCGGTCCCACGGGCTGCGGCAAGACCTTGCTCGCGCAGACGCTCGCCCGGCTGCTCAAGGTCCCGTTCGCGATCGCCGACGCCACCGCCCTCACCGAGGCTGGCTACGTCGGTGAGGACGTCGAGAACATCCTGCTCAAGCTGATCCAGGCCGCCGAGTACGACGTCAAGAAGGCCGAGACGGGGATCATCTACATCGACGAGATCGACAAGATCGCCCGCAAGGCCGAGAACCCGTCGATCACCCGTGACGTCTCCGGCGAGGGCGTGCAGCAGGCCCTCCTCAAGATCCTCGAGGGGACCACGGCCTCGGTGCCGCCCCAGGGTGGCCGCAAGCACCCGCACCAGGAGTTCATCCAGATCGACACCACGAACATCCTGTTCATCTGCGGCGGTGCGTTCGCCGGGCTCGACAAGCTGGTCGAGGGCCGGATGGGCAAGCGGGGGATCGGGTTCGGGGCCGAGGTCCGGGGTAGCGACGACGGCGACGCCGGCCGCCTGCTCAGCGCGGTGCTCCCCGAGGACCTCCTGAAGTTCGGCCTCATCCCCGAGTTCGTGGGCCGGCTGCCGGTCGTCAGCGCCGTGCACAACCTCGACCACGACGCGCTGATGCGCATCCTCGTCGAGCCGAAGAACGCGCTGCTGCGCCAGTACCAGAAGTTCTTCCAGTTCGACGACGTCGACCTCGTCTTCACCGACGACGCGCTCGAGGCGGTCTCCGACGAGGCGCTCAAGCGGGGGACCGGAGCCCGGGGTCTTCGGGCCATCCTCGAGGAGGTCCTGCTCGACGTCATGTACGACCTGCCCAGCCGGTCCGACGTCGTGCGCTGCGTCGTCGACCGGAGCGTGGTGATGGAGAAGATGCACCCCACGCTCGTGACCATCGACGCCGACCGCCGTACCGCCTGAGCCGACCCGCCGGCCGTTCGGTCGGGAGGGTCGGGGAGGCAGCAAAGTACGCTGCGGCCCGTGACTGTCCCGCGGGTGCCCGAGAAGCCTGGGCTCGAAGGCCTCGAAGACAAGTGGTCGGCCCGGTGGGACGCCGAGGGCGTCTATCGCTTCGATCGCACCGCGCCTCGAGAGCGGGTCTACTCGATCGACACCCCGCCGCCCACGGTGTCGGGCTCGCTGCACGTCGGCCACGTGTTCAGCTACACCCACACCGACACCGTCGCCCGCTACCGGCGGATGCGCGGCTTCGAGGTCTTCTACCCGATGGGCTGGGACGACAACGGGCTCCCGACCGAGCGGCGGGTGCAGAACTACTTCGGCGTCCGCTGCGACCCCGCGCTCCCGTACGACCCGGGGTTCTCGCCGCCGGACAAGGCGCCGAAGCAGGCCATCGCCATCTCGCGCCGCAACTTCGTCGAGCTGTGCGACCGCCTCGTGGCCGAGGACGAGCAGAAGTTCGAGGAGCTCTGGCGCCACCTCGGACTCTCGGTGGACTGGTCGATGACGTACACGACGATCGGCACCCAGGCCCAGCGCATCTCGCAGCGCGCATTCCTGCGGATGCTCGAGCGGGGCGAGGCGTACCAGGCCGAGGCACCCACGCTGTGGGACGTCGACTTCCGCACCGCCGTTGCCCAGGCCGAGCTCGAAGACCGTGAGATGCCGGGCGCCTACCACGCCGTTCGTTTCCCGCGCGTCGACGGCACGGGTGACGTCGTCATCGAGACCACTCGCCCGGAGCTGATCCCGGCCTGCGTCGCCCTCGTCGCCCATCCCGACGACGAGCGGTACCAGCCCTTGTTCGACGCCGAGGTCGTCACACCGCTCTTCGGCGTGCGGGTCCCGGTGCGTGCGCACCACCTCGCCGACCCCGAGAAGGGCAGCGGCATCGCGATGATCTGCACGTTCGGTGACCTCACGGACGTGACCTGGTGGCGAGAGCTGGATCTGCCGGCGCGCCCGATCGTCGGTTGGGACGGCCGCCTCCACGGTGCTGCGCCGATCGACTTCGAGACTCACCAGGCGTCGGCGCACTGGTCGGAGCTCGCAGGCAAGAGCATCAAGCAGGCCCGTGAGCGCATCGTGGATCTCCTACGCGAGACCGGCGACCTGATCGGGGAGCCGCGAGCGATCACCCATGCGGTGAAGTTCTACGAGAAGGGTGATCGACCGCTCGAGATCGTCACCACCCGGCAGTGGTACATCCGCAACGGTGGTCGCGACGCACGCCTGCGTGAGGCACTGCTCGCGCGCGGTCGTGAGCTGCGCTGGCACCCCGGCTACATGCGGACCCGCTTCGAGAGCTGGGTCGAGGGGCTCAACGGCGATTGGCTCGTCAGCCGCCAGCGGTTCTTCGGAGTGCCGTTCCCGGTGTGGTACCCGCTCGACGCACACGGCACGCCCGACTACGACCGGACCCTCGTGCCGGCGGAGGACGCGCTGCCGGTCGATCCGCAGAGCGAGGCGCCCCCGGGGTACACGGAGGACCAGCGGGGGGCCCCCGGGGGCTTCGTGGCCGATCCCGACGTCATGGACACCTGGGCGACGTCGTCCCTGACCCCGCAGATCGCCTGCCAGTGGGGCGAGGATCCCGATCTCTTCGATCGCACCTACCCGATGGACCTGCGCCCACAGGCACACGAGATCATCCGCACGTGGCTGTTCTCCACGGTCGTGCGGGCCCACTCCGAGTTCGACGGCCTGCCCTGGACCGATGCCGCGATCTCGGGCTGGGTGCTCGATCCCGACCGCAAGAAGATGTCCAAGTCCAAGGGCAACGTCGTCACGCCCCTCGGGCTCCTCGAGCAGTACGGCTCCGACGCCGTGCGCTACTGGGCCGCGAGCGGGCGCCCCGGCACCGACACCGCCTTCGACGAAGGCCAGATGAAGATCGGGCGGCGCCTTGCGATCAAGGTGCTCAACGCCTCGAAGTTTGCGCTCGGCGTGATCGGTGAGCACGACGTCCCCACGGGCTCCGCGGCGACGGTGATCAAGGCGCCGCTGGATCGCGCGCTCCTCGCTGCGCTCGCCGATCTCGTCGACGACGCAACCGGCGCCTTCGA
Source organism: Actinomycetota bacterium (assembly GCA_046086425.1). Lineage (GTDB taxonomy): Bacteria > Actinomycetota > Acidimicrobiia > IMCC26256 > PALSA-555 > CAIUKV01. The sequence continues at coordinate 5,869 of JBJSXO010000032.1, forward strand.
GCGGTATGACTACGCGCGCGCGCTCGAGCGGACCGAACGATTCTTCTGGGGCTACTGCGACGACTACATCGAGCTGGTGAAGCAGCGCGCCTACGACGAAGACGACGAGCCCGGCCGGGCCTCGGCCCGGACGACGCTGGCCTTCGCGCTCGACGCGCTCCTGCGCCTCTTCGCGCCCCACCTCCCGTTCGTGACCGAGGAGGTGTGGTCGTGGTGGCGTGACGGGTCGGTGCACCGCAGCGCCTGGCCCGACGCCGCGCCGCTGCGGTCTGCCGCAGGTGTCGAGAACGGGTCGGCCTACGGCGTCGCGGCCCAGGTGCTCGCAGAGGTGCGCAAGGCCAAGACCGTGCAGCAGAAGGGAATGCGGGCCGACGTAGCCTGCGTCACCGTCGTCGACCGGGCCGATCGGCTCGCGCTGCTCGCCGCAGTGGCGACGGACGTGTGCGCTGCGGGTCGGGTCGCCGAGCTCCGAACCGAGGTCGGCGACGCGCTCGCCGTCGACGTCGTCCTGGCCGAGTCCGGGTGAGTCCCGTGGACGCGGCCTTCGACCCCACCGACTGGGCCGAGCACCCGGCCGAGGCCTTTGCGTGGCTCGATGCCCACGTCAACCTCGAGTCGCTCGGCGTGCCGCTGGGCCTCGACCGCCGCGCGGTCCAGCCGACGCTCGCGCGCATGGAGGCCCTGGCGGCGCTCCTGGGCTCGCCTCAACTCGAGTACGGGGTGATCCACCTCACGGGTACGAACGGCAAGACGTCGGTGGCCCGCATCGCCAGTGCCCTGCTCGTGGAGGCGGGGATGTCGACGGGCACGTACACGAGCCCGCACCTGGAGCGGGTGAACGAGCGCATGAGCTGGGAAGGTGTGGCGATCCCCGACGCCGTCCTCGCCGACCGCCTGGCCCAGGTGGCGCTCATCGAGCCTCACCTGCCCGACGTGCCGAGCTACTTCGAGATCCTCACGGGCGCGGCGCTCACGTGGTTCGCCGACGTCGCCGTGGAGGTCGCGGTGGTGGAGGTGGGCCTCGGGGGTACCTGGGACGCCACCAACGTCGTCGACGGGGACGTTGCCGTCGTGACCAACGTGAGCATCGACCACGTCGACTATCTCGGGTCTACCCGCGAGGCGATCGCCGCCGACAAGGCGGGGATCGTCAAGCCCGGCTCGATCCTGGTCCTGGGGGAGACCGACCCGGCGCTGGTCGGGCTGTTCACGGCGCGCGAACCGTCCCGGGTGCTGCTGCGCGAACGCGACTTCGGCGTGACGCGCAGCCGAATCGCCCATGGTGGCCGGGTGATCGACTTGTTCACGCCGCGGGGTCGCTACGACGAGGTCTTCGTTTCGCTCCACGGCGCGCACCAGGCCGACAATGCCGCCATCGCCGTGGCGGCGGTCGAGACCTTTGCCGACGCCCCGTTGTCGGAGGACATGGTGGGTGAGGTGCTCGGTCGGGTGCGGTCGCCGGGACGCCTCGAGGTGGTGGGGCACGAGCCGCTGGTGGTGCTCGACGGCGCCCACAACGTCGCCGGCGCGCAGGCGTTCGCGCGGGCGATGGCCGATGAGTTCCCGACCGCCGACCGCACGCTGGTGGTCGGGATCCTGCGCGAGAAGGATCCCACCGAGATGTTGGAGGCGCTCGGCGCGCGCAGTGCCGCGCGGCTCGTGTGTTGTGCGCCGCCGAGCGCACGGGCCCGTGATCCGTTGGAGCTCGCGGACGCAGCGCGCAGGCTGGGGATCGAGCCCAGTCGCATCGACGTCGTCCACGACGCGGCGGACGCAGTCGATCACGCGGTGGCCGAGACGCCGGCCGACGGGCAGATCGTGGTCACCGGCTCCCTCTACGTGGTCGGAGCCGCCCGGGTCGCGCTCGGCGTGGACCGCCGCGACGGGTGACGCTTCCGGAGGGAGCGGGGCCGGAGTCGCCGACTAGGTTCCCCCGACTATGAGTGCCCACCGAACCCTCGTCCTGTGCAAGCCCGACGCCGTGGAGCGCCGGCTCGTCGGTGAGATCGTCGGCCGTCTGGAGCGCCGGGGCCTGCGCATCGTCGCGATGGAGCTCCGCCAGATCGACGCCGACCTCGCCGGTCGGCACTACGCAGAGCACCGGGAGCGTCCGTTCTTCGGCGACCTGGTGGCCTTCATCACCCGCAGCCCCCTCGTGGCCATGGTGGTGGAGGGCCCCGACGACACCTTCCAGGTCGTCCGCTCGATGATGGGGGCGACCAACCCCCGGGACGCCGCCCCGGGCACGATCCGCGGCGACCTGGCCCTGGAGACCCAGGAGAACCTCGTCCACGGCTCCGACGGTCCCGAGTCGGCCGCCCGCGAGATCGCCCTGTTCTTCCCCCACCTCTGAGGCCCACGATCGACCCGTCGGGCCGGTCGGGGGCAAATGCGCCCTGTGGCCCCTGTGACCTGAGAGACTGAAGGGGAAGAGGTCGCTTGTTGCGGCCGGGGCGGAGGATCTAGCCTTGTCACCTCATGGCTACCCCTCGACGTCGGAGTTCGTGCCCGTGAGCGGCCAGCCGTGGCTCACCTCCGTCGTGGGCCGGGACATGGCCGTGGACCTCGGGACGGCCAACACGGTGGTCTACGTCCGTGGTCACGGGATCGTGCTCGACGAGCCCTCGGTCGTCGTGGTGAACACTCGCACCGACCAGCTTCTCGCGGTCGGGGGCGAGGCCAAGCGGATGCTCGGGCGCACCCCGGCCCACATCCAGGCCATCCGGCCTCTCAAGGACGGTGTGATCGCCGACTTCGACATGTGCGAGAAGATGCTGCGGTACTTCATCCAACGGGTGCACCAGCGTCGTTGGGCGAAGCCCCGCATGGTCATCTGCATCCCGTCGGGTGTCACCGGGGTGGAGCGGCGGGCCGTGCAGGAGGCGGCCGAGTTCGCCGGGGCCCGGAAGCCCGCACTCGTGATCGAGGAGCCGATGGCGGCGGCGATCGGTGCCGGCCTCCCCGTCCACGAGCCGGCGGGGAACATGATCGTCGACATCGGCGGCGGCACCACCGAGGTTGCGGTGATCTCGCTGGGTGGAATCGTCGCAAGCGAGTCGGGCCGCATCGCCGGTGACGAGTTCGACGCCGCGATCCTGGCGTTCATGAAGCGCGAGTACTCGCTGGCGCTCGGGGAGCGCACAGCCGAGGAGGTGAAGACCAAGCTCGCCTCGGCGTACCCGCTCGAGGAGGAGCTGTACGCAGAGATTCGCGGTCGCGACCTCGTCACCGGGCTCCCGAAGACGGTCGTGGTCTCCACCGCCGAGATCCGCGAGGCGATCGAGGAGCCGGTCGCCGCCGTCGTCGACGCAGTGAAGGTCACGCTCGACAAGACACCCCCCGAGCTCGCCGCGGACATCATGGAGCGCGGGATCGTGCTCGCCGGCGGCGGTGCCCTGCTCCTGGGGCTCGACCGGGTGATCCAGGCCGAGACGGGGATGCCCGTGCGCATCGCCGAGAACCCGCTGTTCTCCGTCGTCCTCGGTTCCGGCTACTGCCTCGAGCAGTTCGACGTGCTCCGGCAGGTGCTGATCAGCGGCCCGAGCGACTGATCGGGCGCGGCGCAGCGCGCATGGCGATCTACCAGCGGGAGTCGCGACGCCGTCCGATCATCGCGTTGATCGTGATCACATGCCTTGCGCTGATCACCCTCGACAACAGCGGCAACGGCGCCATCACTACCGTGCGCCACACCGCGCGTGACGCCATCGCTCCCGTGCAGGACGTCGTCAGCGGAGCCTTCGACCCGGTGTCGAACGTCTTCGACGGAGTCACCAAGGTCGACGGCCTCGAGGAGCAGAACGCCAAGCTCCGTGCGCAGGTGTCCGAACTCGAGGGCAAGTTGAGCCGTGAGCGCGGGGTCGGCGAGGAGTACGCGCAGCTAGCCCGGCTCCTGGATATCCCCGACGTCGAGGACGTCACCGGTGTGGTCGCCCGGGTCATCACCGGGGCGACCGGCAACTTCGAACGCACGCTCGTCCTCAACAAGGGCACGAAGCAGGGGATCGTGACGGGCATGCCCATCGTCGCCGGCGACGGGCTCGTGGGCAAGGTCACCGACGCGTCGCGCGACCGCGCCACGGTCACGCTGATCGACAGTCCTGGCCTCGGGGTCGGGGTCCGCACGGAGAAGAGTCGGGAGCTCGCTGTGACCCAGGGACGCTCGGGTGACAAGCTCCTTCGGCTCTCGTTCATGGACAACCCACGGGCCGCCATCGCCGAGGGCGAGCTCGTCTTCACCGCCGGCGTCGAGGGTGCGGCGTACCCGCCCGACATCCCGGTGGCCCGGGTGGTGAAGATCGACCGCAACCGTGGCGAGCTCGACCCGGACATCCTCGTGGAGCCGCTGGTGGACCTCGACAAGCTCCTGTTCGTGAAGGCCCTGCGCTGGTCGACCCGGGACGCCGCCCCCACCGACGGCGGTGGATAACCGCCGTCCTACGATGGGCAGCCCATGCGGTGGCTCCGGTACTTCCTCCTCATCCTCTCCCTCGTGGTGGTCCAGACCGCGCTCTTCCCGAGCCTGCAGATCTGGGACGCAGCGCCCGACCTGCTGCTCGTCGCGACGATCGCGGTCGCCTACGAGCGGGGCGCGGAGACCGGGGCCGTCTTCGGCTTCTGCAGTGGGATCGCCGTGGACTGCTTCCTCGCGTCGCCCCTTGGCGTCTCCGCCCTGGCCTTTTCCATCGTGGGCTACGGCGTGGGGGTCTTCCAGAGCGGCCTGGTGCGCTCGACCCGGTGGATGGCGCCGGTCCTGGGTGGCCTCGGCGGTCTGGTGGGCGGGACCCTCTGGGTCGTCATCGCGTCGATCGTGGGGAGCGAGAGCCTGTTCGACGCACGGACGCTACGGGTCGTCCTGCTGGCGTCGCTGTACGACGCCGTCGTCGCACTGGCGATCTTCCCCTTCGCCCGCTGGGCGAGCGGTGAGCACGAGTACGCCCGTCGGTAGGATTTCCGGCGTGGTCGGAGGCGTGACACCCCAGCTCACCGGGCCGCGCGCGCCGGGCACCGCCCCGACCGGCGAGAATGGGGTGGTCATGCACGGGTGCGCAGCAGTCTCCGAGCCATGACCGACTCCGGAAGCCGGGTTCGGCTGACCGTCGTCGGGTTCGTGGTCTTCGCGCTGTTCAGCGCGCTCTTCGCCCGGCTCTGGTTCCTCCAGGTCGGCAACTCGACCACCTATGCAGCGGCAACGGAGCAAAGCCGGATCCGGGTCATCCGCGAGCCGGCCATCCGGGGCGCGATCGTGGACCGCGACGGTGAGGTCCTGGTCCGCAACACGCTGGTCGACACCATCACGGTCAAGCGCACCCTCACCCCCGAGGAGCGCAAGGTGACGGTGAAGAACCTCTCCGGCGTGCTCCAGATGAACCCCAAGGCCATCGAGCGTGAGCTCGACAGCCCGAAGTACTCCGTGTACGAACCGGTGCCCATCGCAGAGAACGCCACCTACGAGCAGCTCGTGTACGTGCGCGAGCATCCCGAGTTGTTCCCCGGGGTCTCGGCCGTACGTAGGAGCATCCGCGAGTACCCACAGCGCCTCATCTTCGGTGACACGCCGCCTCTGGGCGCGCACCTGCTCGGCTACGTGGGGCTCATCAACAAGTCCGAGTACAAGATCCAAAAGCGCGCCGGGTACGGGCCGAACGACTACATCGGCAAGCAGGGAATCGAGCAGCTGTTCGAGTCCGAGCTCAAGGGCAAGCCCCGTGAGCGCCGGCTCGAGGTCGACAGCCGTGGCCGTCTGGTGCGAGAGGCCGAGGTAGTTGCACCCGAAGCCGGGCACGACGTGCAGTTGACGATCGACGCCGACGTCCAGCGGGTCGCCGAGGAGTCCTTGGCCGACGGCATGGTCCAGGCTCGGAACTACCGCGACCGGCTCACCGGACAGAGCTACAAGGCAACCGGCGGCTCGGCGGTGGTTATCGACGCACAGACCGGCGACGTGGTTGCGCTCGCGAGCGCGCCGACGTTCAACATCGCGAAGTTCACCACCGGCATCCCGCTCGACGAGTTCAAGCGCCTGACCGATCCGGAGAGCGGCCAGCCGCTCATCAACCGGCCCGTGCAGGGGCTCTACGCGCCCGGTTCGACCTTCAAGCCGTTCAGTCTCTACGCCGCGCTGCGGGACAAGCCGCTTGCTCCGAACCCCGACGACCCCGAGGTCGACAAGCCGTTCGACGAGACGTTCACCTTCTTCGACCGTGGCTTCATCGAGTTCGGCGCCGAGGGCAAAGAGGTGCCGTTCCAGAACGCCGGGAAGCAGGCCAACGGCGTTGTCGATCTCACGCGCGCGATGACGGTCTCGAGCGACGTGTTCTGGTACAACATCGGCCTCCTGTACTGGCAGACCTGGGGCCGAGGTGAGGCGGCCGAGTCGAGCACCAGGCTCGACGATCCGCAGTACGGGATGCAACGTGCGGCGAGGATGTTCGGCTTTGCGCGCTCCACCGGCCTCGGGCTCCCGGGAGAGGCCCGCGGCCGGATCCCCGATCTCACGTTCAAGCGGTCGGTCAACGTCGGGAACCCCGACGCCTCCACCCAGATCTGGCTTCCCGGTGACGGGATGAACCTCGCGGTCGGGCAGGGTGACGTGCTGGCGACGCCGCTGCAGATGGCCACGGCGTACGCCGCGCTCGCCAACGGGGGGACGATCCGCACGCCCCGACTGGCGAAGGCGGTGCTCGAGGGTGGATCAACGCTGGGCGAGCCCCGGGTGCTCCGGGAGCTGCCCGAGCAGCCGTCGCGCAAGATCAACCTCGACCAGGAGATCGTGGACAAGATCATGCCCGGTCTCGAGGGCGTGGTGTGCTCCGACGAAGGCACCGCCCACCGCTCGTTCCCGGAGTTCCCCTGCGGTTCGGTGATGGGCAAGACGGGGACCGCCGAGGTCCCGAACAAGCAGGACACCGCGTTGTTCGTGGGGGTCACCCCGTCGCGGGTCGACCCGGCCAATCCCCAGCCGCAGTACGTCGTGGTCGTGGTGGTCGAGCAGGGCGGCTTCGGTGGCTCGGTGGCGGCGCCGATCGCCCGGCGCATCATCGACGCCCTGCGCGGCGACCCCAATCCCCCGCCCGTGCGCACGAACCCGCCGAGCCTCGACTGATGGCGATCGGGAACTCCGCCCGCCCGCTGCACCGGGCCCGGTCCCGCCGGGGGACGACCACCGAGTCGTGGCTCGGGGTCGACTGGCGTCACCTCGACTGGGTCATGCTCGGCGCAGTTGCGGCCATCTGCACGCTCGGCCTGGTGATGGTGTTCTCGGCCACCCGCAACCTGACCCTGGACCCCTACTACTTCGTGAAGCGCCAGGGCATCTCGCTGGTCGTCGGTCTTGTCGCGTTCTTCGTGATCCTGCGGATCGACTACCGGAAGTTCCGCGACTTCTCGCTGCTCGCCTACATCGTGGTGCTCGTCCTGCTGTTCGGGGTCATCACCCCGTTCGGCTCCAGCGCCAAGGGCGCGCAGGCGTGGTACGCGTTCCCGGGCGGTTTCCAGTTCCAGCCGTCGGAGATCGCCAAGTTCCTGTTGATCGTCGCGCTCTGCGGTTACGTCAACGAGCATCGCGGCGACATCGACCCGTGGCGCGTGACGGTGATCGTGACGCTGGCGATCATCCCCATCGGGCTGGTCCAGCTCCAGCCCGACCTCGGCACGAACATGGTCTTCGCAGCGATCCTCGTGGGGCTGCTCGCAGTGGCGGGCGCAAAGGGTCGCTATCTGGTCGTGCTGCTGCTCCTTGCGGCAACGGGCATCTACGCGGTGATGAGCCTCGGGCTCCTGAAGCAGTACCAGATCGACCGCCTCACGTCGGTCATCAACCCCGACAAGGCGACCCAGACCGCGGCGTACAACCAGGACCAGTCGAAGAAGACGATCGGCTCGGGCGGCCTCGTGGGTGCCGGCCTGTTCGAGGGGCCCCAGACCCGGCTCGGCTATGTGCCCGAGCAGCACACCGACTTCATCT
>JBJSXO010000033.1:0-12749 GCA_046086425.1 Actinomycetota bacterium
TCTTGCCCGCGCCGTTGGGACCGAGGAGCCCGAAGATCTCCCCCTGGCGCACCGAGAGGTCGAGGCCGTCCACGGCCCGGATGCCGCCGGGGTAGACCTTGGTCAGCGACTCGGTGCGGATCACCTCCGAGTCGCGTGAGACCTCCGCTGCGGCCACGCGACGGCTCCTCTCGTGGGTCCCGGGCAGACGATTCGTACCAGGCCGGTCGCGCCGGGGACCAACCCCCCGGCCGGTGACGACCCAGCCCGCGGCCCGGGGATCCCACCGGCGGGGGACTCGCACTCTAGGCTGCGCCGGTCACGACGACCCCAGCGACAAGAGCGGGAGGATCCCAGTTCCATGGCGTTCGAGGACATGCCCAAGCCGGAGCCCAAAGAGATCGACGAGCAGAACTGGATGCTGCTCCAGCAGATGATGGAGCGGGCTGTCCTCAAGGGCGAGCCCTACGGCGACGAGCGCTGCGACAACTGCCTCTACTACCTCGACACGACGTCGTCGATCTCGTACTGCTGGCACCAGCAGGTCCGCATCCTCGTGGGTGGCCCGTGGTGGTGCCAGTGGTGGGAGCCGATCGAGGATTGACCGACGCCGACCGCCCTCGGCGGTCGGTCATCGATCGGTCAGCGATCGGTCAGCGATCGGTCGTGAGGAGCATGGCGCCCCCCGGGGTCAGCCCGCCGTTGGTGACGACGGCCACCTCGGCCCCCTGCACCTGACGGGGCCCGGCCTGGCCCCGCAACTGGGTGACGGCCTCATGGAAGAAGCCGAACCCGTGGGTGCGCCCGTGGGACAGTTGGCCACCGTGGGTGTTGAGCGGCAGCTCGCCACCGAGCCGGATGCGCTCGCCCCGGCCACGAAGTCACCGCCCTCGCCGATCCCACAGAAGCCGAGACCCTCGAGCCACGACAGGCAGTTGAACGAGAAGCCGTCGTAGAGCAACGCGAGGTCGACATCGGCCCGGGTCAGCGACGAGCGGCTCCACAGGTGCGCGCACGGCCCGAGCACCTGGGGCTCGTGGGTGATGGTGCCCTGGTCCCACTCCACCGGCTCGATGATCTGGGTGCCGACAGACTCGACGAGAACGGCGGGCTGGCGCCGGTCTCGCGCCGTGTCACGCGCGGAGACGATCACGGCGATCGACCCGTCACACGGGATGTCGCAGTCGAACAGTCCGAAGGGTGTCGTGATCATGCGGGCCGCGTAGTAGTCGTCCATCGTCATCGGATCGCGGTAGATCGCGTCGGGGTTGAGTGACGCGTGGTAGCGCGACGTGGTGGCGATGGCACCGAGCGCGTCACGGGTCGTGCCGTAGCGCGCGAAGTGATGCGACGCGTTGATCGCGAGGTTCACCGCAGCCGAGCCCGCGCCGAACGGCAGGCTGAAGTCCATCGGGGGCGGCACCGTGCCGCCGCCGCCCATCCCGTGGGGACGGTCGAGACCCTGGCGCATCCGCTCGGTCGCCGTGGCCTCCCACACCGTGCGGAAGCACAGGACGTGCCGGCACAGTCCTGCCGCCACTGCGAGCATTGCCGCGATGATCACCCCGCTCTGGCCGGGGAGCTCCCCCCCGCCGTTGAACCAGGTTGGCCGGAGCCGCAGGGCGGACTCGACCGCGGTGACCCCGCCCTCGGAGTGCCCACCCGGGGCGGAGCTCGCCGGGTAGGTGGAGAGCCCGTCGATGTCGTCGAAGGAGAGCCCGGCATCCTCCACCGCGCGGCGGCAGGCCTCGAGGGTGAGCTCGAGGGGGTCGACCATCAGGCGCCGCCCCAGTCGCGACAGCCCGATCCCGGTGAGCGCGACCTTGGTCTCGAACTTGTCGCTCGTGAGCATCGGCCGCGCGCTGCGCAGCGCCTCGGCGGGGTCGACGGCCAGGGGCGGCAGCTCGGCCGCCGCCGGCTCGCCGCTCGGGTGGAAGACCGGGAACCAGAGGCCACCGTCCTCCTCGAACTCGACCTCCACGGGCATGCCGACGCGCACGGCCTCGGGCTCGCAGCCGACGATGTTGGTGGTCAGGTAGACGCGGGGATCCTCGGCGAGCGCGACCGACGCCACTACGTACGGCGGCGTGAACGACGGCAGCCACTGCTGGTGGTTCACCGTGTACCCCACGACCGTGCCCGTGCCGCTGACCTCGACCACCGACTGGTTCGTCGAACGGCAGTAGTGGCACACGGGCTTCGGGGGATGGACGAGCGCGTCGCAGTCGTCGCAGTGCTGGATCCGCAGGCGCCCGTCGGCCCCGGAGGCCCAGTAGAACTCGGCCTCGGGCATGACGTAGGGCTGGGGTCGGTGTTCAGGCATCGGTCCGGCTCCTCGTGACGCGTGCGGGGACCCCGTGGTTCTCGTCGCGCGCGTGGACGAGATAGTCGCCCGAGGCCTCGTCCGGGACCAACTCGACGAGGCCGCGGGTCTGGGCTGCCTTGCAGAACTGCAGGAAGCCTCCGTACCCGAGCTTCTTCTCGCTGAAGTCGGACTCGCGCTTGCGCAACTGGCTCTTGAGCCCCGAGAGCAGCACCGGTGACCCCTTGGCCTGGAGCCGCAGGACCGTGGTCTGCAGCAGCGCGAACGCGGCGTCCTCGTCCGGGGCCCGGGCCGGGAACCGCACCTCCGGGTCGCCTGCGGCACCGCTGTCCGCGAGCTCGACCACCCCGCGTTCGGCGAGGTGGCGGATGAGCTCGCCGAAGCCCCGGAAGCCGAAGTTGGCCTCACTGAAGGTGGGATCCTTGCGCAGGATCGTCCGCTTCAGCATCGATGCGAGCACCGGCCCACTCGAGCTGCGCTCGAGCCCGGCGAGCGTTTGCGTGACCAGCTCCGCGTAGTCACGCGGCGGCACCGCCGCGGCGACGGGCTCGGCCTCGGCGTCGACGGGCTCGGCCGGCGCCACTGCGGCAGCCGACCGCCCGGCGCCGGCGCGCGCGGCGCGACGGGGCTTGGTGACCTCGACCCCCTCCAGGCGCTCGTAGAACAGGAACTCGTCGCACGCGGGCGGGAGCAGCGCCGAGGTCGACGCCTCGATGCCGATCCCGATCACCCGCTTGTTGAGCTCGCGCAACTTGTGGACCAGCGGCGTGAAGTCGCTGTCGCCCGTGCCGATCACGAAGGTGGTCACGTAGTCCCGCTCGAACGACAGCTCCACTGCGTCGACGGCCATCTTGATGTCGGCGGCGTTCTTGCGCATGTGCCCCATGCGCTGGGGCATCTCGATCAGCTCCACGTGGTGACGGGTCAGGATGCGCCGGTCCTCCGAGAACCGGGACCAGTCGGCGTAGGCCCGCCGCACCACCACGCGGCCGCGCTCGGCGAGCGCGTCGGCGATCGGCCGGAAGTCGAACGTGCCACCACCCAGGGCGTCCCGAGCGCCGATGGCGAGGTTCTCGTAGTCGAGGAACAGGGCGATGCGCTCTTCTTCGTTCATCGGGCCACGCTACGCCCCCGCGGCCGCCCGGCCCGCCCGGCCCGCCCGGACCAGCCGATATCGTCGGCGCCGATGAAGATCGTCGTCGCCGCCCTCAAAGGCGGAGTGGGCAAGACCACCACCTGCATCTACCTCGCCGCCCTCGCCGCTGCGGCCGGCCACGAGGTCGTGGTCGCCGACGCCGACGCCCAGGCCAGCGCGGCCGATTGGCTCGAGACCTCCGGCGACCCGGCCCTCGAGGCCGTGCAGCTCGTCGAGGCACCCACCGAGCGGCTGCTCGCCCGGGCCATGAACAACGCCGGCGCCGACCAGGTGCTGATCGTGGACTCGCCTCCGGGAAACGAGCGGATCATCGAGCACGCCCTCCAGCACGCCGACGTGGTGGTGATCCCCACCCGGGTCGGCGGCGTGGAGTGGCCCCGCGTCGACGTCGTGCGGTCGATGGTGCTGCGCCGCACCCCGCACGGTCTCGTCATCTGCTCTGCGCGCACGTGCACCCGCGACTACACCGAGACCGTCCAGTACTGGGTCGAGAACGGGGCCGAGGTCTGGGGCACCATCCCCGAACGCGTCTCGGTCGCCTCGGGCCCGGACCAGCCGCTGTCGAACGACGGGTTGGAGTCCTACCGACCCGTCTGGCGCACGGTCGTCCGCAGGGCGCGCTGAGCAGCGCGCACCGGAGCATCGCCGGGGACCCCCGGGCATCCGGGCGGGGTGCGGGTTAGTCGTCGGTGCCGGTGATCCGGTCGAGACGCTCGACCGTCTCGATGTACTCGTTCACCATGTCGAAGATCACCTCGCGTACCGGCCGGACCTGCGTCATCGACCCGACGATCTGGCCGACCGGCACGAAGAACTCGTCGACCCGACCGGCGCGGTAGTACGCCTGGTTCGCGGGTGCGATGAGGATGTTCTGCAGCGGCATGGGCAGCGTGCCCGGCGAGTCCGGCGCCTCCCACGCGTCGGTCCACGGTGTGCGCAGCATCCGGGCCGGCTTGCCCGTGTAGCTCTTCGACCGCACGGTGTCGCTCGAGGTCGCCCGCAGGTAGGCCTCGAGCTGCTCGGGACGGGAGTCGCTCTCGGCCGTGCCGAGCCAGACCGATCCCATCCACACCCCGTCGGCACCGAGGGCCAGCGACGCCGCGATCTGCCGCCCGGTCCCGATGCCACCGGCGGCGAGCACCGGCACCTGTGCGCCCACTGCGTCGACCACCTCGGGGATGAGCACCATCGTCGCGATATCGCCGGTGTGGCCCCCGGCTTCGGTCCCCTGGGCGATCACCACGTCGACGCCGTTGCGGACGTGGCGCTCGGCGTGCACCGCCTTGCCCGCAAGCGCGGCGACCTTCACGCCGCGGGCGTGCGCGAGCTCGATCACCTCGGGCGGCGGTGATCCGAGCGCGTTCACCACCATGGAGATCGGATGGGCGAAGGCGACCTCCACGAGCTGCTGCGCGACCTCGGGGATCCAGCCGACCACTCCGCCCATGCCCCCGTCGGCGTCGGCCGCCTCGTCCCGGGGGAGGTCGAAGCAGTCGATCAGCCCGTCGACGAACTCCCGGTGCCCGGCCGGGATCATCTCCTGGACCTGGGCCCGCAGCTCGGCGGGGTCGTGGCCGGCGACCTCCATGGCCTTCGACGGCATCACGAAGTCCACGCCGTAGGGCTTGCCGTCCACGTGGGCGTCGATCCAGGTCAGCTCCACCTCGAGCTGCTCGGGGCTGTAGCCCACGGCGCCGAGGACCCCGAGGCCCCCGGCCCTGCTGACCGCCGCCACCACGTCACGGCAGTGGGTGAAGGCGAAGATCGGATACTCGATGCCGAAAAGGTCGCAGATCCGGGTGTGCACGGTGAGCCCCCAATCCGAGGTGCCGTCCGGGGTGCCGTCCGAAGTGTCCGGCGTCCCGGAGCGGGCGCTACCGTACCTGACGCAGCGTCAGCTCCGGGAGGTCCCGACATGTCCGAGCGCTACACGATCATCTCCTCCGACACCCACGCCGGCGGCAGCCACGAGCAGTACCGCGAGTACCTCGACCCGAAGTACCGCCAGGCCTTCGACGACTGGCGCGGCGAGTACAAGAACCCCTGGAAGGACCTGCGCGACACCTCCCTGCGGGTCCGCAACTGGGACCACGACGTGCGCAACGAGCAGCAGCAGGCCGACGGCGTGGTGGGCGAGGTCATCTTCCCCAACACCGTGCCGCCGTTTTACCCCGGCTTCGTGCTCTTCGCCCCACCGCCCACGCCCGAGCAGTACGAGCTGCGCCGTGCCGGGATCCAGGCCCACAACCGGTGGCTCGTCGACTTCTGCAACGCCTATCCCGAGCGCCGGGCCGGCGTGGGCCAGATCTTCCTCAACGACGTCGACGACGCGATCGCCGACGCGACCTGGATCAAGGAGCACAACCTCCGCGGCGGCGTGCTGCTGCCCAACATCCCGCCTGACTGCAAGCACGTCCGGCCGCTCTACGACCCTTGCTACGACCCGCTCTGGAAGGCCCTCGAGGAGCTCGAGCTGCCGGTCAACGCGCACGGGGGCACCGGCTCGCCCGACTACGGCAGGTACTCCGCGACACCGCTGCTGCTCATCACCGAAGTGCCCTTCTACTCGCAGCGGCCGCTCGTCTACCTGCTCCTCAGCGGGGTGTTCGCCCGGTTCCCCAAGCTCAAGTTCGTGCTCACCGAGCTCGGCGGCGCGTGGATCCCCGACCTGCTCAAGGACCTCGACCGGGTGCTCCGGCAGGTGAAGCAAGGTGCGATCGGCGAGCTGAAGTACCGGGCCGAGGACGCGATCGAGGGCTCGGCGACCGACTACGTGATGCAGAACGTGTGGCTCGGCGCCAGCCAGCCCGGCAAGCCCGAGGCGAAGATCGCGGAGTTCCTCCCGCCCGACCGCTTCATGTGGGGCAGCGACTACCCCCACGACGAGGGCACCGGCCCCTACACGCGTGAGCACCTCCGGCAGGTCTTCTGCGACACCCCGCCCGAGCGCCTGCGCGAGATCCTCGCCGGCAACGCAGCGAAGCTCTACGGCTTCGACCTCGACGCGCTGGCCCCGTTGGCCGCCCAGTACGGCCCGACGGTCGAGGAGATCCGTCAGCCGCTCACCGAGCTGCCCGAGAACCCCAACATGGCACTCCTGCGCGGGGCTGCGGCGGCCTGAGCACCACCGCTCCTGCCCTCGAGGAGCTGGCCTGCTACACGCTGGCCGGGCAGCCGGAGTCGGCGCGCGCGCTCGTCGACGAGGTGCAGTCCGCCGAGGCACTGGGACTCGGCACCGTCTTCGTCTCGGAGCGGTACAACAAGAAGGAGGCCTGCACGTTGTCGGGCGCAGCCGGCGCGTGCAGCGAGCGGATCACCATCGCCACCGCCGCCACGAACCACAACACCCGCCACCCGATCGTCACCGCCGGGTACGCGCGCACCATGCAGAGCCTCACGGGCGGACGCTTCGTGCTGGGGATCGGCCGGGGCATCACCATGATGCAGGACGCCTTCGGGATTCCCCGCATCACCACCGCCCAGATGGAGGACTTCGCCGGGATCATGCGGCGGCTGTTCCGCGGCGAGGTGATCGTGGGCCACGACGGTCCGGCCGGATCGTGGCCGGTGCTGCACCTCGACACCCAGCTCGACGAGCACCTGCCCATGGCGATCACCGCGTTCGGGGAGCAGACCCTTCGTCTCGGTGGCCGGTGCTTCGACCACGTGGTGCTCCACACGTTCTTCACCGACGAGACCACGGCGCGCTGCGTCCGGACGGTGAAGGACGCCGCCGAGCACGCCGGTCGCGACCCCGACACGGTGACGGTCTGGTCGTGCTTCGCCACCGTCGGCGACCACATCCCTGAGGACGAACGGCTCATGAAGCTCGTCGGACGCCTCGGCACGTACCTCCAGGGTTACGGCGACCTCCTGGTGCGGACCAACCGCTGGGACCCGGCGGTGCTCGAGCGGTTCCTCGCCGATCCCGTCGTGGCGAGCGTGCGGGGCCTCGACGTCGTCGGCACCACCGAGCAGCTCGCGCACGTCGCCACGCTGATCCCGCCGGAGTGGCTCGCGCCCGCCGCCACCGGCTCCCCCGAGGCCTGCGTGGCCGCAGTGCGCAACCAGCTCGCCCTCGGCTGCGACGGGGTGATCCTGCACGGCGCGACCCCCGGCGAGCTGGCCCCGATCGTCGCCGAGTACCGCCGGACGTCGCTCAGCTGACGAGGTCGAGCGAGCCCAGGTCTCGGATCGCGGCGCAGGAGCGCCGCGCCATGGCCAGGAACATCTCGTCGGCCGCCGGTCCTCGGGTCGCGGTGGCGAATTCCGAGCCGAGCACAGTGATGAGCGGTCCCTGGAGCTGGCCGAGGCGGTAGTCGGTCAGGGCGTCGGCGCGGTCGTAGTCGCGCACACCCGCCTCGCCCAGGCTCCGGTGGTACTCCTCCACCACTGCGACCTCGTGCGCCCGGCGGTCGTCGACGTGCAGGCAGGTCCCGAGGAAGTACGCGAGGTCGCGGGCGGGGGGGCCCACCGAGACCGTCTGCCAGTCCAACGCCGCCACCGAACCGTCGGGGGCGAACATCAGGTTGTCGAGCCGGTAGTCCCCATGGACCAGCGCGAAGGGATCCGGACGCGTCGTGAACCACGGGGCGGTCGCCGCGGCCGCCGACCGCAGCGTCGCGATGTCGTCGTCGTCGAGGCGGTCCACGTAGCGGGCGACGAACTGCTCGGTGGCCTCGACGTGGATCGCCCCGACGAACCCGGCCGCGTCGGCGTCGGTGCGGTCGAGGAATCCGTGCTCGTCGAGCGTCGGGTCGTTCCAGCGGGGAGCGTGGAGGCCGACGAGGTTGCGCACCGCAGCCTGAGCCTCGGCGATCGAGCAGGCCGCGGCCTGGACCCCCGGACGCGCCGGCGCCAGATCGTCGAGGAGGAGGGTGAACGTCGTCGCGTCGTCGGCGAGCGCGGCGTACCAGCACCGCGGGGTGCGGATCGCCAGGCTCGGCGCGAGATCGGTGTAGAAGCCGACCTCCTTTCGGTAGCCCTCGGCCACCCGCGCCCGCGCCGTCTCGTCCTGCGCCGCGAGTTTCACGATCAACGTCGACGGCCCGGAGCCGCCGCGGGCCCAGGTGATCGCAAGGCGGTAGGTGAGGCCGATCTGGCCGGTGCCGACCCGCGTCGCGCGCACGGCGGCGATGTCGGAACCCAGCGCCGCCGACAGCCACCGGGCGTCGACGTCGTCGATCGTCGCGGCCACAGGACGGTGCGGGGTGCTCACCCGTCGGCGGCCCGGAAGTCGGTGCGGAGCCGGGTGAGCGTCAGCGTGGCGATCCGCCACTCGCCGTCGGTCTTCTCGTAGGTCTCGTGGTAGTGGCCGTACCCGTGCATCTCCGAGCCGTCGGGCCAGCGGAGCAGGTCCTCCATGGCCCAGATCCCCCGGGCCGTCGTCGGCGACGTGATCTCGATCTCGGGCATGTGGCCGTGGTGGACGGTGACCACGTCGCGCAGCAACCCCTCGAGGGACGCCATGAACGCGTCGGCACCCACGATGACCCCCCCTCCCGACGAGGTCGTGTCCGTCACGACCTCGTCGGTGAAGAGCGCGCGCATCCCCGCCCAGTCCTTGGTGTCCATGGTGCGGAAGTACCGCGCCTTGAGCGCTGTGATGGCCTCGACGTCGTCGCTCACCGGGGCTCCCCGCGGCGCGACCCGCCGGCGCGCGCCACCGCCCCGGCCCTACTGGGGTGGGTCGGCGGCGTTGATGGTGACGTAGTCATCGAGGGTCGTCGGGTACGGGCTCGCCGAGATGCAGACCATGGGCTTGCCCGGGTCGCCGTAGAGCGGCACGAACTTCCCGTTCTCGGCCTGGACGAACGACGCGCAGGCCTTGGACCCCGGCTTGGCCGGGCCGTGGGCCGTGGTCCAGTTGACCGGGCGGATCGCGCCGTCGGCGTTCCAGTCGGTGATCTGGTTGATCGCGTCGATGACCCCTTGCTGGGTGGGGTTCTCACCCGCCCGCTTCAGCCCCTCGGTGAGCAGCGCCGCCCCGGTCCAGCCCACGAGCAGGTTCTCGTTTGGCGACCGGCCGCTGCGCTTCATGGTCTTGAGGAACTTCAGCATGCCGGGGTTCCCCTGGGGTGCCTCGAACGGCGTGAACTGGGCGAGGAAGTACATCCCGTCGATGTCCTTGCTCAGCTTCTTTATGGTCTCGGCGTCGTAGCCCTGGGGCGCGAGGTAACTCACACCCTGGATCCCGGCGCTCTCGATCGTCTTCTTGATGTTGAGCATGCCGTTGAGGTCCATGCAGGTGACGACGAAGTCGGCGTTGTTGTCCTTGATCGACTGCACCGCACCCGAGATGTCGTTGGCCGAGAAACCGAACGAGATGCTGGTGTCGAACACCACTGGTGTGGCGCCCCACTTCTCGAACGCGTCACGGCTTCGGTTGGCGCACTCCGAAGACTGGGGGGACGAGCCGTAGGCGAAGATCGCCGGCCGCTTGAAGCCCTCCTGCTTCGCGATGAACGCACCCCCCCACTGCGGGCACTCCTTCAGGCACAGGTAGGAGCCGTAGGTGCCGAACATGTTGGGAGCGTTCGACCACTCCTCTTGGATGTTGTACCCGAACACGGGCGTGCCGGCCTTCTTGTAGACGTCGGCGCCTGCGAACTCCGAGCCCGCCTGGAACGCGGCGAAGACGTTCTCCTCCTCGACCAGCGACCGGGCCGCGAGGACGCTCTTCGACGACCGGGTCTGATCGTCGAGGATCTTCACGATCTTGATGGACCGGCCGTTCACGCCGCCGGCCTTGTTGACCTGGTCGAAGTAGATCTTGGCCCCGTCGACCACGTCCTGGTAGCGGATGCCGGTGGGATTGGTCTTGGCGATGACCGCGCCCACGTCGATCGTCTTCGGGGTGACGCCGGGGGCGGCATCGGTCTGGGCTCCGGCTGGGGTTGCGAAGGCGAACGCGCTCATCGCCGCCAGGGCGACCAGCACACCGGTCCGGCGCGTTCGGCGAGTGAAAGTGATGTGCACGTGGCCCCCCAATCGGTGCAGCGGTGATGCGATCGGTCCATGACCGCACCTCGCCGACGGAAGCCGTCGACGCCGACCGGGACCGTACTCGTTCCCGGTCCCGTCGCGCGGGCGCGCCGGGCCGCTTGAGCCCGAGCGGCGTTTCGGGGAGCATGCACCGTGCCCTCCGCGCCCGCGATGCCCAGGACGGTCGACGATCTCACCGCCCCGTGGTTCGCACGCGTGCTCGACCAGGAGGTGACCGCGGTGGATCTGCTCGAGCGCAGCTCCGGGACCACCGGTCGGGTCCGGGTCGCACTCCGGGGGGAGCCCGGGGTCCCGGCGAGCGTGTTCGTGAAGCTCCCGCCGTTCGACGAGCGCCAGCGCGCGCTCGTGGACCGGACCGGCATGGGGGTGGCCGAGGCCCACTTCTACCGCGACCTCGCGTCCGAGGTCCCGGTGCGGGCTCCCGGGGTGTGGTTCGCCGGGACCGACGGCGCGGACTACGTCATGGTGCTCGAGGACCTGGTGGCCGGGGGGTGCCGGTTCCCCAGCCCCGACGACCCGGACATCGCCACGCGTGCGCGCGACATCGTCGAGCAGCTCGCGACGCTCCATGCCGCGTACTGGGAGTCGGCCCGCTTCGGGCCCGGCGGCGACCTTGCGTGGCTCACCGAGCGCGGCACCCGCGGTGGGGGCGGCGGCCGGTCGTTCATCCACAACGCCGTCGCCACCGTCGGCAGCCAGCTCGACGGGGAGCTGGGCGACGAGTTCCGCCGGATCGCCACCTGCTACCTCGAGCACGCCGCAGCGATCGTCGCGCTCCAGCGCGACGGGGAGAGCACCCTCGTCCACGGTGACGCTCACATGGGGAACCTGTTCGTCGACCCCGCCTCCGACCACACGGGGTTCCTCGACTGGGCCGTGGTGTGCCGAGCACCCGGGATCCGTGACGTCGCCTACGTGCTGTGCAACTCGGTGCCCGTCGACGTGCGCGAGGCCATCGAGCGCAACCTCGTCGAGCACTACTGCGCCGTGCTGGACGGCGCCGGGGTGCACCTCGCGGTCGACGAGGCCTGGGACCAGTACCGGCTGCACGCGCTGTACTCATGGGTCTCCGCTGCGGCGACCGCAGGCATGGGCTCGAAGTGGCAGCCGCTGCACATCGGCCTGCGCGCCACCGCCCGCACGACGGCCGCCTGCGCGCACCTCGACACCGTGCGCCTCGTCGAGATGCGCCTCGCCTGAGCGACGGGTGGGCTAGCCCGGGTCGGCTGCGCCCGCCAGGCGGTTCAGCGCCTCCATCGTGTCGATCCAGCCCTCGACCATGTCGAGCACGACCTGGCGGGCCGGCTTCACCACGCCGACCGAGCCCAGGATCTGGCCCGCCGGGCTGCCCCCGAACTCGCGCGTGTGCATCCGGGTGAAGCGGCTTGCGGCCTCCGCGTAGAGGATTCCCTGGAGCGGCATCGGGAGCGGGTCCGGCGCGTCGGGCTGCTCCCACGCCTCGGTCCACGCCGTCCGGAGCTGACGCGCCGGCTTGCCGGTCATGGCCCGCGAGCGCACGAAGTCGCGCGACGTCGCGTCGAGCAGGTTCGCAGTGACCTCCGGTGCCATGTCGGCCTCCTCGGTGAGGAGCCAGATCGACCCGCACCACACCCCCTGCGCGCCGAGGGCCATCGCCGCAGCCATCTGGCGACCGTCGGCGATCCCTCCCGCGGTGAGCACGGGCACGCGGTCACCGACTGCGTCCACGATCTGAGGGACGAGCACCATGGTCGAGATCTCGCCGCAGTGCCCTCCCGCCTCGGTACCCTGCGCGACCACGACGTCCACCCCCATCGCAACCTGACGCTCCGCGTGCTGCGTGGCGCCGGCGAGCGCGCCCACGAGCACACCGCATTCGTGCGCGCGCTCGATGACGTAGGCGGGCGGCGGGCCGAGCGCGTTCACGATCATCTTCACGCCGGGGTGGGTGAGGCACAGCTCCACCTGGCTCGGGCCTTCGGCGTCAACGTTGAGCCCGGCCGCCTTCATCACCAGCGGGCCCAGGTCGTCCGGGCGCGGGGGGATCCCGGCGTCGTCGAGCACCCGGGTGACGAACTCGCGGTGCGCGTCGGGGACCATCGCGGCGAGCGCCTCCGGGGTGGCGTCGGCACCGCCGCCCTTGCCCACGTAGACCTGGGGCATCGCGAAGTCCACGCCGTAGGGCCGATCCCCGACGTGGGCATCGATCCAGTCGAGCTCGACGGCGAGGCGCTCGGGCTCGAACGCGAGCGCGCCCAGGACGCCGAACCCCCCGGCGTTGGTGACCGCGGCGACGACGTCGCGGCA
>JBJSXO010000034.1:0-4692 GCA_046086425.1 Actinomycetota bacterium
GGTGGCCGAGCGCGGCGAGCTCCCCGTGCCGCTCTTCTGCGCCGGGGGCATCGCCACCCCGGCCGACGCCGCGCTGGTCATGCAGCTCGGCGCCCAGTCGGTGTTCGTGGGCAGCGGGATCTTCAAGAGCGAGACCCCGGCCACGATGGCCAAGGCCATCGTAGAGGCCACGACCCACTTCGAGGACCCCGCGATCGTGGCCAAGGTGTCGCGCAACCTCGGTGACGCGATGCGTGGCGACGAGATCGGGTCGCTCGACGTCAAGCTCGCCGAACGCGGCTGGTAGCCGCAGTGACCACAGGGCGGCCCCCAGGCGATGGCGAAGGTCGGCGTCCTCGCGCTCCAAGGGGCGTTCCGCGAGCATCGTGAGGTGCTCGAGGCGCTCGGTGTGGCCACCGTCGAGGTACGCGTCCCCGAGCACCTGAGCGCCGTCGACGCGCTCGTGCTGCCGGGTGGCGAGTCCACGACGATGACCCGCCTGCTCGACACCTCGGGGCTGCGTGACCCGCTCGTGGCCCGGCTGCGCGACGGCATGCCGGCGCTGGGAACCTGCGCGGGGTTGATCCTGCTCGCCGCCGAGGTGCGTGACGGTCGGGCGGACCAGGTCCCGCTCGGGGTCCTCGACGTGACGGTGCGCCGCAACGGCTACGGCCGCCAGCGCGACTCGTTCGAGACCGGTCTCGAGGTCGTCGGCCTGCCCGGCGCCGCGTTCCCGGGCGTGTTCATCCGTGCCCCCGTCATCGAGCGGGTGGGGCCGTCGGTCGAGGTCCGGGCGGCGCACGGTGGGCACCCGGTGCTCGTCGGCCAGGGACCGGTCTGGGCCGCCACGTTCCACCCGGAGCTGTCGGGTGACCTTCGGGTCCACCAGCACTTCGTCCAAGCGATCACCGGATAGGGGAGTCGTCGTGAGCGGACATTCCAAGTGGCACTCGATCAAGCACAAGAAGGGTGCTGCCGACGCTCGGCGCGGGAAGCTCTTCGCCCGGCTGATCCGTCAGATCGAGGTGGCAGCCCGCGAAGGCGGTGGTGATCTCGAGGGCAACCCGACGCTGCGCACGATGGTCTCGAAGGCACGGGACAGCTCGGTGCCCGTCGACACCATCGAGCGCGCGATCAAGCGCGGCACCGGTGAACTCGAAGGGGTCCGGTACGAGCCCATCAGCTACGAGGGCTACGCGACCAACGGCGTCGCCGTGTTCGTGGAGTGCCTCACGGACAACCGCAACCGCACCACCGCCGAGGTGAAGAATATCTTCAACCGCAACGGTGGTTCGATGGCCGAGCCCGGATCGGTGGCCTGGCAGTTCGAGCGCAAGGGGCTGGTCATCCTCGAGCGCGCCGCCGCGACCGAGGACGATCTCATGGTGGCCGCCCTCGATGCCGGCGCCGAGGACATCGCCGATGCCGGCGACACCTGGCAGGTGACCACCGGCCCGACCGACCTCCACACCGTGCGCACGGCGCTCGAGGGTGCGGGCATCGCGGTGAGCAGCGCCGAGCTCACGATGCTGCCGAGCACCCTGGTGCCCCTGGGCGACGAGGCGTCGGCGAAGTCGGTCTTGCGTGTGGTCGACGCGCTCGAGGACCACGACGACGTGCAGAACGTCTACGCCAACTTCGACATCCCCGACGAGGTGCTCCAGGCCGTCCTGGCCTAGGGGTGCCGGGAGGCGGGTCGCCATGGACCTCGATCACGCACGGGACTACCTCCGGGACAACCACCACGCCGTCATGGCGACGACCCGCCACGACGGGCGCCCCCAGCTGTCGCCGGTGGTCTGTGCGGTCGACGACGACGGGCTCGTCGTCGTGAGCACCCGTGAGGCGGCGTACAAGACCAGGAACGTCCGACGCGATCCGCGGGTGTCGCTGTGTGTGTTCCCGGACGGGTTCTTCGGCGAGTGGGTACAGGTGGACGGCACGGCGACCGTGGTCCCGCTTCCCGACGCGCTCGACGGCCTGGTCGACTACTACCGGCGTGTCGCGGGCGAGCATCCCGACTGGGACGACTACCGCAACGCCATGGAGCGCGAGCACCGGGTGCTGGTGCGGATCGCGATCGAGCGGGCCGGGCCGAAGCGATCGGCCTGAGCGGCCCCGGAGGGGCGGCGACGGGGAGTCGGGCGCGGCGCAAGCCCGGATAGAGTGCCGTCGCACCCACCCGGCGAGGCGAAGGGGAGCCCGTGCACGTCTCCATCACCGTCAACGGCGCCGAGCAGGCCCACGACGTCGAGCCCCGCACCCTGCTCGTGCAGTTCCTGCGCGAGGAGTGCGGGCTGACCGGCACCAAGGTCGGGTGCGACACGTCGTCGTGCGGTGCCTGCACGGTGCTCTTCGACGGCGAGGCCGTGAAGTCGTGCACGATGTTCGCGGCCCAGGCCGACGGGGGTGCGGTGACCACGATCGAGGGCCTGGCCCCGTCGAGCGACGAGATGCACGTGGTGCAGCAGGCCTTCCACGAGCACCACGGTCTCCAGTGTGGGTTCTGCACCGCCGGGATGGTGATGGCGGCGACGAGCTTCCTCGAGGAGAACCCGGACCCCAGCGAGCGGGACGTGCGCATCGGGCTCGAGGGGAACCTCTGTCGCTGTACCGGCTACCACAACATCGTCCAGGCGGTGCTCGCCGCAGCCAAGACGCTCCAGGGGACCACGTGATCCCCGCTGCGTTCGAGTACCTGCGTGCCGACTCCGCCGACGCGGCGGTGGCGGCGCTCGTCGAGCACGGTGACGAGGCCAAGCTGCTGGCCGGGGGGATGTCCCTGATCCCGCTGATGAAGCTGCGGCTCGCCACGCCGACGGTGCTCGTCGACGTCGGCCGGCTCCCGGACCTCTCGTACATCCGGGACGAGGGCGACCACGTCGCGATCGGTGCGCTCACGCGTCACCGGGAGGTCGAGACCAGCGACCTCCTCGCGCGGGCCTGCCCTGCGCTGGCGGGTGTCGCCGGCGAGGTGGGCGACAACCAGGTGCGCCACCGCGGCACCCTCGGCGGCTCGGTCGCCCACGGCGACCCGGCGTCGGATCTCCCGGCCGTGCTGCTGGCGCTCGATGCCGACTTCGTGGCCCGGGGTCCGAACGGAGCGCGGACCATCGCCGCGGCCGACTTCTTCCTCGGCTTCCTCGAGACGGCGCTCGCCGAGGACGAGTTGCTCACCGAGATCCGGGTGCCGAAGGTCGCCGGGGGCTGGAACTACCAGAAATTCAACCGCCGGGCCCAGGACTGGGCCATCGTCGGCGCCCTGGCCGTGCGCAACGGCACGACGCGCGTCGCGTTGGTGAACATGGGCGGAACCCCGCTGCGTGCCACCGCCGTGGAGGAGGCGCTCGCCTCGGGCGCGTCGGTCGAGGATGCTGCGCAGCTCGCCGCCGATGGGACCGACGCGCCGACCGACCTGAACGGATCGGTCGAGTACCGCGAGCACCTCGCCCGCGTGCTCGTACGCCGGGCCCTCGAGGCCGCAGGAGCCTGAGCGCGCCGGCGTCTTCCGGCCGGGTCGACGGACCGCTCGTGAGCACTGCGGCCGTCGTGCTCGCTGCGGGGCGCGGCGCGCGCCTGGGGGGTGAGGAGCCGAAGCCGTTGGTCTCGTGGCGGGGGCGGCCCCTCGTGGCCTGGGCGCTCGACGCTGCGCTCGGGGGCGGGTGCACGCCCGTGGTGCTGGTGGTCGGGCACGACGGCGAGGCCGTGGCGGCGTCGGCGCCCGCCGGCGTGCGGGTGGTGCGGTCGGCGCACTGGGCCGATGGGATCAGCGCCAGCCTCCGGGTCGCCCTCGACGTGCTCGACAAGGACCCGGTGGTGACGGCGGCGTGCATCGGTCTGGCCGATCAGCCCCGGATCGGGGCCGAGGCGTACCGGCGCCTGGTCGCCGCCGGGGAGCAGGGAGCCGAGATCGCCGTGGCCACCTACACCGGACACCGCCAGAACCCCGTGCTCCTCGCCCGCTCGGTCTGGGCGGAGGCCCGCCGGCTCACCGGCGACGAGGGTGCCCGCCAGCTCATGCGCACCCGACCGGTCGTCGAGGTGGACTGTACGGATACCGGCGATCCGACCGATGTCGATACGCTCGGTGACCTGCGGTCGCTCGACCGCGCCCCCGACTCCTCGACGGAGCCCCGACGGAGACCCGAAGGGGACGACATGACGGGGACGACATGACGGAGCCAGGATCACCATGAAGATCGAGGACCAGTTCCGCGTCGACGTGCCCATCGAGGAGGCCTGGCGGGTGCTGCTCGACGTCGAGCGCATCGCTCCGTGCATGCCCGGGGCCCAGCTCCAGGAGATCGAGGGCGACGAGTACCGAGGCGTGGTGAAGGTCAAGGTGGGCCCGATCACCGCGCAGTACAAGGGGGCGGCGCGGATCCTCGAGGCCGACGAGGCCGCCCGGAGGATCGTGCTCAAGTGGGAGGGGCGCGATACCCGTGGCCAGGGCAACGCCTCGGCCACGGTGACCGTCCTGCTCGCCGAGGACGGCGCCGCGACGAACGTCAGCGTCGACACCGATCTCAACGTCACCGGCAAGGTGGCCCAGTTCGGGCGGGGCGTCATGGCCGACGTGTCGGCCAAGTTGCTGGCCCAGTTCGTGTCCTCGCTCGAGGCCGACGTCCTCAACGGCGACGCCGCTGCGGCGGCTGCCTCGGTCACCGCAACCGCAGTGCCCGAGGCCGTCGGGGCCGGGCCCGCCCCGGCTCC
>JBJSXO010000035.1:0-8019 GCA_046086425.1 Actinomycetota bacterium
GGCGCGCCCGGACCCGGGCCGAGCGCAGTGGGTGCCGGCCCCGGGGCGGGCCGTGGGGCCGGGGCCCCGAACCGCGGTTGTGCTCCCGACGCACATCAGGGGCGAACCCGGCGTCGACCCCGAGGAACGTGAAGACCGACTGCACCGTTGCCAGGCGGTCCGTCCGCAGGGCTTCGGTGCGCAGCACGAGCATCCGGTCGGGGCCGAGCACGTGGCGCCAGCGCTGCAGGTGCTCGGCGTAGAGCCCGCCCCCGCGGTAGGCGAAGTTCGGGCCCCACCCGCTCGCCGTGCGCGCGGTCTCCGCCTCGAGGGCGGTGGCGAACTCGAGCGGCTCGAGCCGGTCCCGGCGCCACATCCACCACGCGGCGTACGCGCGCTCGACCGGATCCCGCAGCAGCACCACCACCCGCACGTCGGGGTTCGCGGCGACGACACGGGCCGGGACGTCGGGGTCGACGAGGTACATCGTGCTCGCCTCACCGCAGGGCCGGCCGCCCGCGTCGGCGAACAGTGCGGCGTACCGGTCGGGGTCGAAGGTCATCACCTGCATGACCTGCGCATCGGCGTCACCGGTCCACGGTGGCGGACGCCCGTCACCCGGGCTGCAGAAGAAGTGCGGCTCCTTCCGGGCGGAGAGGAAGAGGCCGGGATGCTGACGCAGGTACGCGTAGAGCGACGAGGTGCCCGCCTTCTGCGCACCGACGATCAGGAAGTCGGGCACGCTCACCGGACCCGGCTCCTGACTGCCGGGGCCGGCATCGGGCCGCGAACCTCTCCTTCGGGGACGCGCAGACGCGCACCGAGCGCGGTACCGACGAGACCGACGGCGTCGCGCGCCACCGCGCGCCGGGAGGTCACGGCGTGGTCGCCGCCCCACAGCTCCTCCTCCCACCGGTCGAGCACCCGGTCCATCGCAAACTCCGCGCCCCGCGCCGCGACGCCCGCCTCCAGGTGGGCGACGAGCGTGGCGTCGGACCGCAACCGGACGACCGCCTCGACGACCTCCGCCGGCGACCGGACCACGAGCGCGTCCCGGCCGGGCTCGGCGAGGTCGAGGTAGCCGACCTCCGGGAACACCAGCGGGACGCAGCCCGCAACCCACGCGTTGATCAGCTTGGTCGGCGGCTTCCGGGCGAAGGCGTCGTCGCCGTCCCACTCCGGGCGCCGCTGGTGGGTGCACACCACGACGTCGACGTCGGCGAAGTCCGGCCATTGCGCCGGGTGCTCGTCGATCCGGACGGTGACACCCCGATCGGCGAGGGCCGCCGAGAACGCGGCGGTCCGGAACGCCTCGGGGACGTTGGGCGTCCCGGTCTTGAGCGCGAGGGTCGCGACCCGACCGCGGCGGGTCGCTGCGCGCGGGATCATGCCCCGCTGCGGCAGGAGCGGCAGCCAGCGGGCACCGTCGCCACGGACGGCACTGGGGTTCGGGACCACGGTGGCGCGCACGAAGCGCGGGACGCGGTCGCCGTGGGGGTGGTCACCCAGCACCACCAGGACCCGGGGGATGCGGAGGGCGAGGAGGTCGACGACCCAGGACGCGCGGCGGCGCCGGTGGCCCCGCCACGACACGAGGTCGTCCATCGACACCACCAGCGTGGCGGTGGCCCGGGGTGGCCTCGGGCCGAGGCTCACGCGGCACCCCCGCTCGCGCAGGCGCGCGTACGCCTCGAGCAGGTGGTGGC
This sequence comes from Actinomycetota bacterium, assembly GCA_046086425.1. Classification (GTDB taxonomy): domain Bacteria; phylum Actinomycetota; class Acidimicrobiia; order IMCC26256; family PALSA-555; genus CAIUKV01. Next base: position 1,686 of record JBJSXO010000035.1, read on the forward strand.
CAGGGCCGTCGGCGAAGCGCTCCGGCTCGCGATCGGGGTCCCATCCGGCGACCTCGGCGGGATCCGTCGCCGTGAGGAAGTGGACGCCCGAACCGGCAAGCCCCCGGGCCACCCGAGCGGTCGACGACATGGCCGCGCACCCTAGCGGGGCGGGGCAGAGATCCCCGACGGTGGCCCTGCGCTTAGGCGTCGAGCGCGGGCAACCCCGGCCCGGAGGCCTCGGCCCGGCGCCGGCGCACGATGGTCGTGCAGATCCACAGGGACACCGGGACCGAGATCAGCCCGGCGGCCCCGAGGATCGGATGCCCGATGAGGATGCCGTAGACGAGCCAGGTCGCGCCGTTGATGCCGGTGAGCACCCACGCGCCGAGGGATACCCCCTCGACGGACTCGTCGAGTCGGCGGTGCAGGCGCACGGCCTGTGGGATCGAGTACAGCGCACCCGTCGCCGCCGCGACCGCACCGACGACCATCGGCTCGTGCCACACCAGCAGCATCAGCCCCAGGCCTGCCGCGATCGCGAGCGGGGCGCGACTGCCGAGCCCCCCGAGGCGCGCGAGCGTCACGACGGCGATCACCGTCCCCACCAGACCGACTGCGGAGGAGACGGTCGAGGGGATGTTGCCGATCTCGATCGAGTAGGCCAGCCACCACACGCTCGAGATGAGGAGCACCTCGAGCGACGGTCCGCTCACCCCTCCGACGTCCTTGGTGCGCAGGAGCCGCACCGCCGCCGGCACGGCCTGGGCCATGTACGTGACGCTGCCGACCAGCGCGAGGAGATGGACCACGGTCGTTTCGGTCACGGGGCGCAGCGCTCCTTCGGTCGCAGGGCGTGGGCCGCAAGGGCGCCGTAGTGGGCACGCGCGGCGGTGATCGCGTCACGCATGCGCCGGTCGGATGACACCGGCGGAGGCTCCGGTGCCGCGAGGAACCCGGTCGAGGCCGCCGTCGTCGCGTGCCACTCCTGCCAGCGCGTCCATTCCGGGCGCATGCCGCTCGACCAGCGCAAGGACTCCGGCCGGACGGGGAGCCCGGCCCGGGCGCACCACTGCGCGACCATCTCCTCCGGGTCCCGGCACAGATCGGCGGCGTCGAGCACCACGACGTCACAGCCCGCCTCACGGAGCCGATCGTGGAGCGCGTGCGCAGCCGCGAATCCCGCCTCGTCGGTCGTGAAGTCGGGCCACTGCGCGGCAAGCGACGGCAGCGACCACGCCGGATCCCGGATGAGCACCGTGTGGTGGCACGCACGCATCAAGGCGTCGTCGAGTGCCGGGAGCACGTGGTAAGCCATGTCCTTGCAGAACACCGCTGCGGTCGTGCCCGCCTCCAGCACCCGTCGGCGCACTGCGGCAAAGGTCGCCTCCGGCGCCGTGCACGGGTACCGACTCGAGCGCGCCTCGGGACCGTCGTAGTAGGCGACCGAGAACGGCTCGCTCAGCACCTCGAGGTCACCGCGCTCGGCGACCATCCGCTCGAACGCGGTCGACACGCTGCGGGGCACCGCCCACACGGCCCGGATCGGCGGTGCCATGCCCCGACCCTAATCCTCCCGGTCCTTGCGTCGGTACCGGCCGGTATCCCGAACGGCACTGGGCCCGCGTTCCGGAGCCGCCGGGTGACTAGGTTCGGCCCGTGCGGTTCCTGCGCCGGCTCGCCCGCGCCGTCACCGAGGTGGACGGCGCCACCATCTCGCTCACCTCCGCACTGCGCTGCGGCGCGCTCGAGCTCGTGCTGCTTGCGACCGCCGTGGCCACCGACCGCTTGGCGCATCTGGTCCCGGCCGCGGTGGGCCTGCTCTTCGTGTGCATGTGCGACCCTCCGGGTTCCGAGGCCCACCGGGACCGGGCCATGGCGTGGTTCGCGCTCTGGGCGACGCTGGTGATGTTCATCGCCGGTGCGGTGTCGGAGGCCCCGGTCGCGCACCTGCTCGCCGGCGTCGTGGTCGCGCTCCTCGCCGGCTACGTCGGCGTGCTCGGTGCTGTCGGCCAGCTCAACGGCACGCTCGTGCTGGTGGTGTTCTCGATCTTCGCAGGCACGCCGGTGACGCGCGACGCCACGCCGATGGACGCGATCGCGCTCGGCGTCGCAGCGGCGATCGGGGGCCTCGTGATCGCCGCACCTCGGGTCCTGCACCGGGCGCGCGGCCCGCGCGCCGCGTTCGCCCGGATCGTGCGCGGCTTCGCCCGGGTCGTGGTCACCGACCTGTTGTCGATGGGCGCGGCGGCACACATCGTGCACGAGCGCGAGTTCGCCGAGATCACCGCGGCCGAGGATCTCACCGACCCGGCCCGAGCCTGGTTCGTGCGCCTGGGCGAGGCCGCACACCGCGGGCGCCTCGCCATGCTGGGACTGTCCACCGAGGTGGCACGCATGCCCGGCGAGTCGCGTGCCGACGACCGCGACCGGGCTCTGGCCTTCCTGCGCGCCGTGAACCACGGGTGGCGGATGGCGGGAGCCACGATCGTGTGGCGGGTCCGACGGAGGGCGCTCGTGCGGGCCCGGGCCGCAGTGACCCCGGCGTACGACGCGTTCGTCGCGGGGGCCGACCCCATCGCCGCGCGCGTGGCCAGCAACCTGCTCGACGCGCTCGACTCCGTCATCGCGCTGCTCCTGGGCGACTGGCCCGTGGGAGACGCGACACCCCGGGCGCAACGCCCGGACCACCCATCGGCAGGTCAGCGACTCGCCACCGCCCGACGGACGCTGCGGACCCACCTCTCCCCGTCCGACCCGTTCTTCCGTCACGCCGTGCGGCTGGCGGCGGCGTTCACGCTCGCCACCGTGCTGTCGGAGGGCCTCGACCTCCCGCACGCGTATTGGCTCCCGATGACGGTGGCGTGGATCAACAAGCCGGCGATGGGCGACACCACGGTCCGGGTCACCGCCCGCATGAGCGGCACGGTGATCGGCGTCGCGGTGTCCGCCGCCGTGCTGGGCGGGACCGATCCCGGCTCGTGGGTCCTCGCCGTACTCATCGCGGCGAGCACGGTCGTGGTCATCGCGTTCCTGTTCGCGAACTACACGGTGGCGGTGACCGGGATCACCTGCTTCGTGTTCTTCCTGTTCCTGCTCGAGGGCACGATCACGAACTCGTCCTTCTCCGGCCGACTCCTGGCGACGTTGCTCGCCGGCGTCATCGTGCTGATCGGCACCTACTTCTGGCCGACCCGGGCCGGGGACCAGATCGACTCCAGTCTCGCGTCCTACGCCGACGCGCTCGGGGCCTACGCGGGTCCGGTGCTCGACGGCACCGCCGATGCCGTCGCCGACGGAGAGGCGGCACGCGAACGCGTCGCGGACGCGCGCATCCACGCCACGGCGGTCGTCAGGGCCGCCGAGCTCGAGGTCTCACGCCACCGACTCCACCCCGAGACCGCGCACGCGTTGCTCGAGTACCTGCATCACGCCACCTCCCGCAGCCTGGCCACGGAGCTCGCCGGACCCGGCGCCGTCGACTCGGACGCGAGCACCGCCGTGGTCGGCGAGCTCGCCGACCTGCGCGGACGCCTGGAGGTCGTCGCCACCGGCGCGCCGGTTCCCCCGCGTGCGCATCCTCCCGAGGTCGACCACCCGGTGCACCAGTCGGTCCGGCTCGCCCATCGTGCGCTCGATGACGACGCCGAACGTCACGCGCGCGCCGGGCGACGGCACCCCGGCAACGCGGATCAGACGAAGCGCTGACGGATCTCGTCGGAGATGTGCACGTCGCACACGCCGTCGAGGGTGCCCATCCCCTTGAGATCGAGCTGGCCGACCGGGTGCGCCTCGAGCCAGCCGGGAAGGTGGGCGACGATCTCGGGCGAGACCAGCAGCTGCCCCTCCTCGGCGAGGTTGCACAGCCGCGACGCCCGGTTGGGCGCGTCGCCGAGGTAGTCGTCGCCCTCGAACAGCAGCGCCGGGCCGGCCGCCACCGCCGCGCGCACCAGGGTGGTGCTGCCGTGACAGAGCCCGACCTCGGCGAGCGCGGCCACCAGGGGCCCCGGGCCCACGCCCACGAGGAAGGCGCCGTCGCCGAGCCACCGGGCGATGCGCACACCCCGCGACGCGGCCACCGCGCGCATGAGCTCCCGGAAGGCCGACAGCTCCTCGAAGGCGGCGTTCGGACCACGGCGCGCGGTGAAACGAGAGAAGCCGCACAGGTCGGCGAAGCCGAAGGCCCGGTCGACGAGCACCGCGTGGGGCCGCAGGCGCCCGCCGCTCGGAGGCGCCACCGCGGTGTCGGGGAACAGCTGCGCCGCCACGATGCCGTCGTTGCCGAGATCGAGGTCGTCGGGGGTGATGTCGCCGTCGGCGTGCGTGCTCACGCCCCACATCTCGAGCCCGGGAGCCGTGTCGTCGTCGTGGCGGGGAACGCCGCCACCGAGGACCTCGGGACCCGACCGGAGGTCCGAGGCTTCCGGCGTCGGTGGTGTCGGACTGTCGGGCACGGGCGACTCGATGTCGTGGTGGCGGGCTGCTCCGTCGCAGCGTAGATGGTGCCGGGCCTGCTCACCGGCGCAGTTCCCGGGGGGCGACGCCGGTGTTCAGCGCAGCGAGAACACGCCGGCGCGCAGGTCGAGGATCATCCGGTCGATCGCCGCGTGGTCCACCCGCAGCGGCCCGGCGAACGACGCCGAGATGCCGACGAGCAGGGCCAGCGACGTGCTGACGACCAGGACGAGACCGACGATGAGCCACAGGCCTCGGCGACCGGTCGCCAGCGTCAGCACCGACACGTTCACGACGAGCGCGATCCCGGCGAAGGCCAGCATGAGCAGGTAGCCGGTCGGGATCCGTCGCGTGGACTCCGCGACGAGATCCCGGCGGGTCGAGGTCAGTCCGTCGAGCGCGCCGACGAGCTCTGCGGTCACGGCCGGCTGCAGTCCTGCGGTGGCGGCCTGCGCGCGCGTCACGGTCTCGAGCCGTTGCAGGGCACGCACGACGGCGCGGGGCGTCCGTGCCCCTTCCGTGCGGCCCGACCAGTCGACCCGCACCACCGTCTCCAGGTAGTCCGTCAGCGCCGTGCGGATCGCCGCACCGTCGAAGGCCGGGTCGGTGCTGGCCCAGGCCATCCGGCTCGCCACCGCCGCCTCGTCGCTCGCGAGCCGCTCGCCCGTGCGCAGGTATCCGGCCTCGGTCACCACGGTGAAGGCCACGAGCACCGAGAACAGCGTCGCCAGCGCCGGGGTGAGCGGGCCGACCAGCGCCATCAGCGAGGACCGGCGCTCGGGCACCACCGCCCGCTCGGAGACCAGGCGCGTCACACCGGCAACCGCGGCGTAGAGCGCAATAATGGCTCCGACGAGGACCCAGCCGCTCCACCCGAAGATGCCGTCGGCGCCCATCAGTCGCGAAGCGTATCCAGCATCCGCTGCGCATCCGGCGATGGCGCGCTCAGGTCTTGGGGACGTTCCAGGGTGAGGGCGCGACCAGGTACTCGGGGTCGCGCGCGTCGCGCATCGACGCCCCCCGCTCGTCGACGGTCTGACGGGAGCGCTCGCTGGGCAGGTAGATCCAGAAGCGGTCGGCGAGGATGCCCTCGAGGGTGATCTCCGCGACCTCCTCGAGCGGGGCGAAGACCAGTTCCTGGCCGAACCGGTCGAGCTGCTCGACGAAGGGGGTCAGCGCGTCACGGCCCTCGACCGGCGCCTGACCGGGCCGGGCGTAGCGCTCGGGCCGGTTCCGACCCGGGCGCCAGATGCCGGTGTTCAGCGCGCCCGGGGTCCGGGTCGAAGGAAGCATGAGCGAGGCCCGCACGGGTGAGTCCAGCGCGCGCAGCTGACCCCAGAGGCACTCCGTGATCGTGGTGACCGCCGACTTCGTGGTCGCGTACACCGCGCTGTTGGCCAGCGGCGCGAAGGTCCCGTTCGACGACGAGGTGTTCACCACGTGACCCTCACCCTGGGCGAGGAGCAGCGGCACGAAGGCGTTGATCCCGTGCACCACCCCCAGGACGTTCACGTCGAGCGCCCACCGCCAGTCGTTGACGTGATGCTCCCACAGGGCACCGTCGGACCCGGACGGGATGCCGGCGTTGTTGCACACCAAGTGCACCGTGCCGAACGCCGCGACGCTTGCGTCGCGCAGCGCCTCGACCGACTCGAGGAGCGAGACGTCGGCGGGACCCCCGAGGACCGCATCCCCGTGACGATCGGCCAGCTCGGCGACCGTCGTGCGCAGGAGCGGCTCGTCGATGTCGGAGAGCACCACCCGCATGCCCTCGGCGAGAAACCGCTCCCCGAGCGCACGCCCGATCCCACCCCCACCCCCATGACGACGGCGACCTTGCCCGCCAGATCCTGCATAGTACTACCGTAACACGATGGCGAACACCATAACGTTGCCCCCC
>JBJSXO010000036.1:0-2837 GCA_046086425.1 Actinomycetota bacterium
CGAAGGGGTGCTCGACCCGCAGGTCGCCGCCTGGTTCGCGGCCAACCCGATGTTCGCCACGCCGCTCGAGGAGCTCGAGCCCGAGCTCCTGGCCCTGGCCCGCGGTCCGGTGGGCGCACCGCCGACGCGCGCCATCGCCCACGTCGGCGACGACACCGTGGACGGGGTCCCGGTCCGGGTCTACCGCCACGACGGGTCCGCCACCGGAGTGGTCGTCTACTTCCACGGCGGGGGCTTTTGCGTCGGCAGCGTCGGGCTCATGGACAACGTGGCCCGGGAGCTCGCGCACGCGTCGGGCGCAACCGTGGTGTCGGTGGAGTACCGGCTCGCGCCGGAGCACCGGTACCCGGCCGGGCTCGACGACTGTGATGCCGTCACCCGGTGGGCCCTCGCCCACGCGGGCGACCTCGGGGGGACGCCGGGTGCGGTGGCCGTGGCCGGCGAGAGCGCGGGCGGCAACCTCTCTGCCGCGGTCGCGCTGCGGCGGCGCGACGCCGGCGGTGCGCAGCCCTGCGCGCAGGTGCTGATCTACCCCGGGGTGGGTGGGACCCGGGACTTCCCCTCGCGGGCGGCGTACTCGGGCTACGTCATCAGCGAACGAGCCGGCGAGGCGTACTGGGGCGCGTACTCGGGTGGGCGCGACCTCACCGACGACCCCTACGCGGCCCCGCTTGCCGCGCCGAGCCTGGCCGGTCTTCCCCCGGCGCTGGTGGTCCTGGGCGGCTGCGACATGCTGCGCGACGAAGGCCGGGCCTACGCGCGCCGCATGGCCGACGACGGCGTGGCGGTGGACGAGGTGTGCATCGCCGGGCAGCCCCACGGCTTCGTCAATTTCGACCTGCCCGCCGCGGCGCTGGCCCACGACCGCATCGGCACCTGGCTCCGCGCCCGCTTCGCCGACGTGCGTATCTGACCGTCGGAATGGCGCGCCGACGTGCGTATCTGACCGTCGAAATGGCGCGCCCGGCGACCCGACGCTTCCCGGGAGCACGCACGTGACCGATGCCGACGGCACGATCTCGTACGGCCGACGGGCCACCGAGCTGGCGGCCGTTGCACCCGAGCAGCCTGCGTTCGTCTTTGCGCCCCGCGAGGGCTCGGAGCGCATCGTCACCCGGCGCACCCTCGACGAACGCTCGAACCAGGTCGCGCGGCTGCTGATCGAGCACGGGGCGGGCCCGGGCCGCTTGATCGCCCTGGCGCTGGCGAACTCGCCGGAACACGTCTTCACCTCGATGGGGGCCTGGAAGGCCGGGGCCGGCGTGCTCCCCGTGCGCTCCGACCTCCCCGAGTGGGAGCGCGAGCGCCTGCTCGAGGTCGCTGGCGTGGTGTTGGTGGTCGGAGACGTCGCCGCGTCGCGGGTGCCGGTGGTGACGCCCACGGCCATCGCCGCGTCGGTGGACCGGAGCGCGGACCCGTTGCCCGACGTCGTTGCGCACCCGGCGGTGGCGGTGGCCTCGAGCGGCTCGACGGGTCGGCCCAAGGTCATCGTGAGCCCGCATCCGGGTGAGGGGATCCCGGGGTCGGTGCCCCCGATGCCGAGCGCCTACCTCGACCTCCCCGACCGCCTGCCCCAGCTGGTCCCCGCGCCGCTGTACCACACGAACGGCTTCTCGATCGCCCAGTCGCTGCTCTTCGGCGGCGAGTCGATGGTGCTCATGGAGAAGTTCGACGCGGTCCAGGCCCTCGACCTCGTCGAGCGACACCGGATCGCCTGCTTCACCGCAGTGCCGACGATGCTGGCGCGCATGGCCCGCGTCGACGGGGTGCGCGACCGGGACCTCTCGAGCCTCGTCTACGTGATGCAGGGGGGCTCGGCGTGCCCGGCCTGGGTGGTGGAGGCCTGGAACGACCTGGTCGGGCCGGAGCGGTTCTTCATGAGTTACGGATCCACCGAGCGGGTGGGCCTGACGATCCTGCGCGGCGTGGACTGGCTCACCCACCGGGGCAGCTGCGGCGCGCCGTACCAGACCGAGATCCGGATCCTCGACGACGCGGGCCGGGACCTGCCGGTGGGCGAGGTCGGCGAGATCTTCATGCGCCGACCCGACGATCCCGCGCCCCAGTTCGAGTACGTCGGCGCCGAGGCGCCCGTGCGGACCGAGGACGGGTTCACCACGATCGGGGATCTCGGCTGGCTCGACGCCGACGGCTACCTCTACATCGCCGACCGGCGCGTCGACCTGATCGTCACCGGCGGGGCCAACGTCTACCCGGCCGAGGTGGAGGCGGCCCTGTCGGAGCATCCCGACGTCGGCGACGTGGTCGTGATCGGCCTCTCCGATCCGGAGTGGGGGCGGCGGGTGCACGCGATCGTGGAGCCGACGGACCCAACCGCACCGCCGAGCCCAGAGGTGCTCGACGCCTTCGTGCGGGCGCGCCTCGCGGCGTACAAGGTGCCCAAGGACTACGAGCTCGTCGAGCGGTTGCCGCGCACCGATGCCGGCAAGATCAACCGGGGACTGCTGCGCGCCGAGCGTGAGCCGGCCGGGTGAGCGTCGGCCCGGAGTCGGTCAGACGCGGTCGAGCGAGAGCATGGTGATGGCGTTCCCGCGCAGGATCTTGTACGCCACGTCGGGCTCGAGGTTGGCGACGAGCTTCTCCGCGTGATCCCGGCTGTGGGGCCACGTGGTGTCGGAGTGCGGGTAGTCGGCCTCGAAGCACACGTTGTCGGTCCCGATCGCGTCGAGGCTGGCGAGGCCGTGGTGGTCGTCGGTGAAGCAGCCGAAGATCCGGCCGGCGAAGTAGCTCGACGGCGGCTCGGGGATCAGCGCTTTGGCGTGGGTCCAGGGCTCGTGCATCTCCCAGACCCGGTCGGCCCGCTCGAGCGCGTACGG
>JBJSXO010000037.1:0-15239 GCA_046086425.1 Actinomycetota bacterium
AAGAACCCGCTGGTCGTGGCGCAGGCCATGTAGGTCCACCCGGTCGAGCCGTCGGCGTACGCAACCTCCTCGACCACGTCGAGCGCCTCGTCGATCGAGAGCTCGAGCCCACCGAGGTCCTTCGGGACCAGCGCGCCGTACAGGTCGTGCTCGGCCAGGGCCGCCACGACCTCGTGGTCGACCGGTGTGGCGTCGGAGTGGGCGTGCGCCTCGATGAGCGGGCGCAAGGCGCGGGCAGCGGCGAGCGGGGCCTGCACGGTCATCGGTCGTCTCCCGGGTCAGGGTACGGTGACGGCCGTCGCGAGCCGACGACCAGCCGCTCACCATCATGGCACCGGCGGCGCGTACCCCCGACCCTCCGCCCCGGAGCCCGTAGTGCCCGATGCCAGCGTCACCCCGAAGGTTGCCCGGTGAGCCCGGACCCGACCCCGGCCGATGCATCCCCGGCCGAGGCGGCACGCCCGACGGTGAGCACCCGGGACCGCGCCACGCTGCGGGCCCGGCTCGAGACCTGGCTCGGCACCCAGCCCGGGCCGTCCGGGCCCCGGGTGCGCAACCTGCAGGCCCCCGAGAGCACTGGCATGTCGAGTGACACCGTGCTCTTCGACGTCGCCTGGGACGACGGCTCGGAGGAGCGCCTCGTGGCGCGCCTCGCGCCCGACGCGGATGCGGCTCCGCTGTTCCCGGAATACGACCTCGCGCGTCAGTACCGGACCATGGCCGAGGTGGCCGCCCGCACCGACGTGCCGGTGCCGCCACTGCGCGTCTACGAAGCGGATCCGGCGCACCTCGGCACCGAGTTCATCGTCATGCATCGCGTCGACGGTCTTGTCCCGCCCGACATCCCGCCGTACTCGTTCGGCGTGGGCTGGATCGAGGAGGCGACACCCGCGGACCGGGCCCGGCTGCAAGACGGCATCGTCGACGTGCTCGTCGCGCTCCACGCCGTGCCCGACGCCCCGGCTGCGTTCCCCTGGCTGGACCTCGGCTCTGGTCGGAGCGCCCTGCGCGCCCACGTCGACGCCCAGCGGGCCTACGCCGACTGGGTCCTCGACGGACGCGCCGGACCGCTCATCGATGCCGGCTTTGCGTGGCTCGAATCGCACTGGCCCGACGACGAGGGCGAGACGGTCCTGTCGTGGGGCGACGCCCGCATCGGCAACGTGATCTTCGCCGACTTCGCGCCGGCCGCGGTGTTGGACTGGGAGATGGCGGGTCTCGGGCCCCGAGAGCTCGACATCGCCTGGACCATCTACCTGCACCGGTTCTTCGACGATCTCGCCCGCCAGTTCGGTCTTCCCGGCTTGCCCGACCTGCTTCGCCGCAGCGACGTCGCCGACGCGTACGCTGCGCGCTCGGGACACGCGCCGCGCGACCTCGATTGGTACACCGCGTACGCCGCCGTGCGCCACGCCGTGATCATGACGCGAGTAGGACTGCGAGCCGTCCACTTCGGTGAAGCCGAGATGCCCGACGACATCGACGATCTGGTCACCCACCGCGTGTCACTCGAGGCGATGATCGCCGGGACCTACTGGGACGGGGTGCCCACGTGAGCGACCGGAAGCACCGTCGACCGGTCACCCCGGCACGGGTGGATGCCGCCGGACAGGTCCGCTCCCTCGTGCACGCCGTGGTCGCTGCCGACGCCGACGACGCCACCTTCGCTCGGGTGGCGGCGCTCGCGGCCGAGGCCCACGCGCTTCTTGCCGCGACCCCGCACCTGCCCCGACCGGTGTTCGACCCGACCCACATCGGACGCATGCGCGAGGACGCGGACCTGAACGGCATCGACGCCATGGCCGACCGGGCCGTCGCCGGTCCGGCCAACCCGACGAGCGTCGACATCAGGACAGTGTTCGTCGACGACGGCGTCGAGGCCGAGGTCACCTTCGGCCCGGCCTTCGAAGGCGCTCCGGGGCGGACCCACGGGGGGATCGTGGCGGCGGTCTTCGACGACCTGCTCGGTGCAGCGATGGCGCGCACGCGGGCGATCGGCTTCACCGGGCGGTTGACGGTGCATTACCGTGCCCCCGTCCCGATCGAGACTGCCGTGCGCTTTCGGCTCGCCACGGGACTCCGCGAGGGTCGCAAGCTCCACGTGCACGGCGACGCCCGGCTGGACGACCGCGTCCTGGCCACCGCCGACGCGCTGATGATCCTGGTGGATGCCGACCACTTCCGGACCCACGCCCGCGAGCTCCTCGAGCGCGGTGCAGGGGGTGACTAGGGCGTGCGCCGGTTCCTGAGCGTCCCCGGCCTGTACCTGCTCGGTATTGCGCTGGTGCTGGCGCTCCCGCTGTGGCTGCCGATCACCCTGGCCGTCGACCTGGTCACTGCGCCGCGACGGCTGCCCCGGACCCGGCTCATGGGCTTTGCGGTGTGGTGGGCCTGGCTCGAGATCATGGGCCTCACCTACGCCGGATGGCTCTTCCTCACCGGGCGAGCTCACGCGTTGCCGGCCAACTTCGCGCTGCAGCGATGGTGGGCGAACGGGCTGGTCGTGGGCCTGCGGCTCACCTGCCGACTCACGCTCGAGCCGCGCCACCTCGAAGTGCTCACGCCGGGACCGGTGATCGTGCTCCCGCGCCACGCAAGTCTCGCCGACGCACTGCTGTCGGCCTGGTTCGTGACCCGGCCGGGACTCCTACCGCGCTATGTGCTCAAACGTGAGCTCCTCGTCGATCCGTGCCTCGACGTGGCGGGCAACCGGATCCCCAACCATTTCCTCGACCGCCAGGCGGTCGACAGTCAGCCGGAACTCGACGCCATCCGCGCGTTGGCCACCGAGGTCGACGGTCCCGACGACTGCATGGTGATCTTCCCCGAAGGGACCCGGGCCAACCCCGAGAAGCGGGCCCGGGGTCTCGCGCGCATCGCCGAGCGCAGTCCGGAGCGTGCCGCACGGCTGGGCGCCTTGCGGCACCTGAACCCGCCGCGTCCGGCGGGGACGTTGGCCGTGCTCGACGGTGCTCCCGATGCCGACGTCGTGATCATGGCCCACGCCGGGTTCGAGGGCCTCGACACCTTCGGCGGAATCCTCAAGCGCATCCCGGGCGCAGCGCCGATCATCCTCGACTGCGTCCGCATCCCGCGCGGCTAGGTCCCCGCCGGTGACGCCGAGCGGGCCGCGTGGCTCGACGACCAATGGCTCGCCCTCGACGAGCGGGTCGACGCCCTGCTCGCGGAGCGCGCAGCGCTCGTCGACGAGGCGCAAGCCGCGGGACGGAGGGGATCGTGAGCGACGCGACGACGGCAATGCTGGTGGCGGCGCTCACGGTCGCGGCCGTGATGCTCGTCACCTGGCTGGTGAGCCTCCCGCTGCGGAACGCGTCGATCGTGGACCTCGTGTGGGGCCTGGGTTTCGTGTTGGTCGCCTGGGCCGTGCGCCTGACCGTCTCCGGGGATGCGGCCCGGCAGTGGCTGCTCGTGGGCATGGTGACCCTGTGGGGCTTGCGGCTCTCGGGCTATCTGGCCTGGCGCAATGTCGGGCACGGCGAGGACTTCCGCTACCAGGCCATGCGCCGGCGCTGGGGCGCGCGGTTCTGGTGGGTGAGCCTCCTCACGGTGTTCCTCCTCCAGGGCGTGCTGATGTGGACGGTGTCCCTCGGCGTCCAGCTCGGGCAGGTGCCCGACTCGCCGGGTCTCGGTGTGGTCGCGGCGCTCGGGATCGTGGTGTGGGCGGTGGGCCTGGGCTTCGAGGCGATCGGCGACGCCCAGCTCGCGCGGTTCAAGGCCGATCCGGCCAACGCCGGCCGGGTCATGGACCGCGGCCTGTGGCGCTACACGCGCCACCCCAACTACTTCGGTGACGCCTGCGTGTGGTGGGGCATCGCGCTCGTCGCCGCCGATAGCGGCCTCGGCGCGTTCGGGCTCCTCGGCGCCGTCGTGATGACGGTGCTGCTGCGCCGCGTCTCGGGCGTGACCCTGCTCGAGAAGTCGCTGCAGAAGCGCCGGGCCGGGTACGACGAGTACGTCGCCCGCACCAGCCCCTTCGTGCCCCGGCGGCCCCGTCGTCCCGTGTCGTCGCCGCCGCCGGGGGAGACCCGGTGAAGTCGCTGGGCCCGCTGACCACGGCCGACGAGATGCTCACGCACCAGATCGCCGACACGTTCGCCACCGTCGGCCAGACCGACCGTTCGTGGACCGAGAAGGTCTGCGCCATGGCCTGCGCCACGGACGGGTCGCTCTACCTGGGCTTCGGCCTCGGCAAGTACCCCAACCGCGGCGTGATGGACGGGTACGCCGCGGTCTCGCGGGGTGCGGAGATGCGGATCGTGCGCGCCAGCCGTGAGCTCGGCGCCGATCCGGTCACCACGTCGATCGGCCCGGTCCACTACGAGGTGCTCAAGCCGCTGCGGCGGGTGCGGTTCGCGCTCGACCCCACCGACACCCAGCCCATCGCGTTCGAGTGGGTCTTCGACGCCGTGGTCCCGCCGTGCGTCGAGCACCCCGAGCAGAGCCGGAGTCGCGACGGCCTCCGGCTCGACCAGGACCTCGTCCGCTACCACCAGTCGGGGGTGGCCCACGGGTGGGTCTCGATCGACGGGGTGCGCACCGAGTTCTCGGCCGACACCTGGGTGAGCACCCGCGACCACTCGTGGGGTGTGCGCCACGGTGTCGGCACGCCGGATCCCGACGCCCGGCCTGCGGACCGTCCCGCGAACCTCGCCATCGTCGTCAACTGGTGCCCGGTCGTGTGCGAGCGCCCCGACGGCTCGCGGTACGCACTGCACTGGTTCTTGCAGCGCCAATCCGTGCCCGGGTGGCAGAGCGAGCAGTTCCAAGGCGGTGTGGAGCACCCCGACGGCACCCGCGATCCGTTCGTCGGGGTCGAGCCCGAGTTCGAGGTCGACCCCGTCACGCGGCGCTTCCGGCGCGGGCGCCTCACCTTCCGGATGGGAGACGGCTCGACCCGACCGATCGTGGTGGAGAAGCTGGGCGACACGGGCCTGCCCCTCGGGGCGGGGCTCTACTTCGGTCTCGGCGGGCGCTACCACGGCTCGTACCGCGGCGCGCTGGAGGTCGATGGCGAGCACGTGCCCGACACGACCGATCCCGAGCAGGCACGCCGGCTCCACCAGCTCGTCGACCACGTCGTGCGGGTCGAGGACCCGGTGGGCGGCGGCGTCGGGGTGGGGAACCTCCAGACGTTGTTCGTCGGGCCGATCCCCGAGCTCGGCCTCGACGAGGCGACGTCGTTCCTCTGAGCGTCGCCGAGCACCGGACCGCCGTAGACGACGGTCAGATACGCATCGTCAGTCGGTGGCGAGGGACGCGCGGGGGTCGACGCGGTCCTCGAGGAAGGCGAGGTAGGGCAGCTCGAAGGTCGCGGTGCGGACGGTCCCGGTGAAGGCGAAGGGCACGCGGTACTCCTCGCTGACCGGGAAGCCACGGTCGAGGCCGAGGTGGAGGCGAGCACCGCCGATCTGCCAGCGAAACGGCAGGTCACGCGGGATCCGGCCCTCACCGATCACTTCGCCGTCGGCGAGGAGGCGCACCGCGCCGCCTCCGGGCTCCTCGCGCGCGTACTCCACGCCCAGGGCCGTGGTGCCGACCGGAGCGGCGTGCTCGGCCTCGATCCGGAACGGCTCGCCGTAGCGACTGACGAAGAAGGTCGGCCGGCCGTCGCGCAGCACCAGGGCCCAGCCGTTGCTCCAGTCGCCCTGTGCACCGAGCACGCCGGAGTCGTCACGCGCCAGCGGATCGACCGCGACGGTGAGCCGGAAACCCCCGGCCAGCGACGGCGTTGCCTCCTCGGCGACGGCCACGCCCGGCCGGTAGGTCCACCGGTACCGCGGGGGGTGTGGTGATGGCTCCATGGCGACCACGCGTCCGGTAAGAGTGTCGTCGAGGGGCAGGACCTGGAAGCGGCCGGCCTCGCGCCACCACAGCTCCTCGAGCCGGCGGACGATCTCCGGCTCGGTCGCAGCGAGATCACGCGCCTCGGCGAAGTCGGCTTCGAGGTCGAAGAGCGACCACCGATCGGTGTCGAAGTCGCGGCTGCCGGTGAGGACGTCCTCGTCGGGCACTCCCTGGGACAGGTGATCGGTCGTGGCCTTCCAGCGGCCGTCGACGATCGCACGCGACCCGAGCATCTCGAAGTACTGGGTCGAGCGCGCCGGGGCGTCGGCGTCGGTGAACGACGGCACCAGGCTCGCGCCGTGCAGGGGCATCTGGTCGACGCCCCCCACGGTGACCGGAGCGTCGACGCCGGCGGCGTCGAGCACGGTCGGTGCCAGGTCGATGGCGTGGCAGAACTGACCGCGCACCTCACCGCGGCTCCTCGCGGGGATGCCGCGCGGCCAGTGCACGATCAGGGGCGTGCGCACGCCGCCGAGCCACGTGTATCGCTTCCACATCCGGAACGGCGTGTTGCCCGCCCACGCCCAGCCCCATGAGTAGTGCCCGTACGAACGGTGGCCGCCCAGTTCGTCGATGCGGGCGAGCGAGATCTCGACGTCGTCTTCCTGGCCGAGCGCCCACGAGTGCTCGTTGAACGAGCCGTGGGCGCCACCCTCGGCGCTCGCGCCGTTGTCGGTGCACACCATGACGATCGTGTCGTCGAGGATGCCCAGCTCGTCGAGGAAGTCGATCACCCGCCCGAGGTGGTGGTCGGTGTGGGACAGGAAGCCTGCGAAGACCTCCATCTGGCGCGCGTACAGCCGCTGCTCCTCGGGCGGGAGGTCGTCCCAGGCCGCCATGCCCTCGGGCCGGGGGGTGAGCTCGGTGTCCGGGGGTACCACGCCCTCGGCGACCTGGCGTGCGAACACTCGGTCCCGCCACCGGTCCCACCCCTCGTCGAAGCGGCCCCGGTAGCGCTCGATCCAGTCGGGGGGCGCGTGATGGGGTGCGTGCATGGCGCCGGGCGCGAAGTACGTGAAGAACGGCCGGTGCGGGGTCGACTCCTGCTGCTCGGTGATCATGCGGATCGCCTCGTCGGCCAGGTCCTCGTTGAGGTGGTACCCCTCCTCCGGGGTCCGGGGCGGGTCGACGTAGGTGTTGTCCCGGATCAGGTTCGGCGCCCACTGGTTGGTGTCGCCGGCGGGGAAGCCGTAGAAGCGCTCGAAGCCGAGGCCGAGCGGCCAGCGGTCGAACGGGCCGGACTGGTGCTGGTCCCAACGGGGGGCGATGTGCCACTTGCCCAGCGCCATCGTGCTGTACCCCGCGTCGCGCAGGATCCGGGGCAGGGTGGCTGCCGACTCGGGGATGCGGCCGGAGTACCCGGGAAAGCCCGTGGGGACGTCGGTGAGGAAGCCCATCCCCACGCTGTGGTGGTTGCGCCCGGTGAGGAGCGCGGCGCGGGTGGGGGAGCACAGGGCCGTGACGTGGAAACGCTGGTAGCGCAGTACGTCGCGCGCGAGGCGGTAGAAGGTCGGCGTCTCGATGTCGGAGCCGAAGCAGCCGAACTGCGCGAAACCCGTGTCGTCGAGGAGCACGACGAGTACGTTGGGCGCGTCGGACGGCGGGCGGCGCAGAGTCGGATACGCCGGGGTGGATTCCGCGATGGTGCGGCCGATCTGGGGTGGGGTCGCCATGGCGCGCACGCTAGGCGACGCGCATCACTCCCTCAGAGTCGTCGGCCCTCGCGGAACGCCTCGGGCACCCAGTTGGGCTCACGCTTCTCGGCGAAGGCGGCAAAGCCCTCGAGCACCTCCGCGCTCGAGAGCGATCCCGCAAAGGTGATCTCGTCGATGGTGCCGTAGCGACGGTTGATGATCTCCTTCACCGCGGCGCGGGTCTGAGGCGCAGCCATGAGCAGGTCCTTCGCTGCCTGCAGCGTTGCCGACTCGAGTTCGGCGTGCGGGCACACTCGCGCGATGAGCCCTGCCTGCAGGGCCTCGGTCGCGCTGAGGCGACGTCCGGTCATGAGCATGTCCCGGGCCATCGGCACGCCGACGTGCACGGGCAGCATGGCGGCGAGATTCACGTCCACCACGCCTCGCAGCGTCTCCGGTGCCCGGAACGTGGCGCGGTCGCTCGCGACCGTGACATCGGCGCACATCGCGATGATCAGCCCGCCTCCCTGGCAAAGCCCGTTCACGCTCGCCACCACCGGGACCCGGCTGCGTCGCAGCGCCTGGAACGGGAGCACGTCGATGCCGATGAACGGGATCGCGTCGTGGGTCGCATCGTCGTGGGTCCCGGTCATGTCGCCGCCGGGGACGAACACGTCGCCGGTGCCGGTGATGACCAGCCCGTGCAGGTCACGATCGCGCTCCACGAGGTCCAGGGCCAGGCGCACCCCGAGGTACATGGCCGACGTGAGCGCGTTTCGGGCCTCGGGTCGGTCGACGATCACGTAGCCGAGTGGGCCCCGCCGCTCGAAACGCAGGAAGGGAGTGCCCAGGTCGTCGCCGGCGGCAGGGGTCATGGATCGGAATCTATGGCAGCATGATCCGGTGAGCGAGCTGCCCCGGATCATCTCGGTCGACGACCATGTCGTGGAGCCGCCGGATCTCTGGTCCCAGCGACTGCCCGCGAGCCTGCGGGACCGCGGCCCCCGGGTGGTCCGGGAGAAGGCTCGCTTCTCCTTCGTCGGCGGGGTCTTCTCGTTCGAGCGCGACGTGCCCGACGGCGACTGGTGCGACATCTGGCTCTACGACGACCTCGTCTACCCGTTCCCGAAGTTGTCGGCGGCGGTCGGTTTCTCCGACCTCGACAACACTCCGGTGACCTTCGACGAGATTCGGCCCGGCTGCTGGAAGCAGGCCGAGCGCCTCGCCGACATGGCCGCGAACTGGACCGACGCGTCGGTGTGCTTCCCCAACGTCCTGCCCCGCTTCGCCGGTCAGACCTTCACGGAGCGCCCCGACAAGGACCTCGCGCTGGCGTGCGTTCGGGTCTACAACGACTGGATGATCGATGAGTGGTGCGCGGGTGACGGAGCCGGATCACTCATCCCTCTGACGATCGTGCCGCTGTGGGACGCCGAGCTCGCGGCTGCCGAGGTGCGCCGCTGTGCCGACAAGGGCAGCTACGCAATCGCGTTCTCGGAGAACCCACATCCTTTGGGCCTGCCGTCGGTACACGACCGCGACGGATTCTGGGAGCCGCTCTGGCGTGCGTGCGACGAGACCGGCACCGTGGTCAACATGCACATCGGTTCGTCGTCGAAGATGCCCGCGACGTCACCCGACGCGCCCTTCATCGTGTCCTCGACGCTGACGTTCGCCAAC
Source organism: Actinomycetota bacterium (assembly GCA_046086425.1). Taxonomy (GTDB): domain Bacteria; phylum Actinomycetota; class Acidimicrobiia; order IMCC26256; family PALSA-555; genus CAIUKV01. Next base: position 9,180 of record JBJSXO010000037.1, read on the forward strand.
GCCATGGGATCCCTTTGCGACTTCATCTTCTCGGGCACCCTCGAGCGACACCCGAACCTCAAGCTCGCCTACTCCGAGGGCCAGGTGGGCTGGGCGCCCTACGTGCTCGAACGGGCCGACAAGCTCTGGGCCGAGCGCAGCGCGAACAGTTTCGGTTCGGACCTGCCGCACCCGCCGAGCTCCTACGTGCCGGGCCGGGTCTACTTCTGCATCTTCGACGACGAGGTCGGCTTGGCCAACCGCAACGTCGTCGGGATGGACCAGATCACCTTCGAGGTCGACTACCCGCACGCCGACAGCACGTTCCCGCACACCCGGGAGACCGCGCAGCTCATCTGCGACAAGGCGGGACTCGACGACCGCGAGCGCTACCTGCTGATGCGGGGCAACGCGATCCGGCTCTACGGACTGGAGCGCTACGGAATCACGGCGTAGCCCCGCCGCCCGGACGAGAGGAGCCGAGCAGCGCGGCGAGCACCTGGGGCGCGACTTCGCGTGCGAGCGACGCGATCTCGTCTTCGGACCAGGTCGCAGTGGGGATGTAGGGGTAGTCGACGATGATCATCGGGTAGTCGGCGTGCCCGCTGATCCGCGCGATCGCCGCCGCAGAGTCGCGCATCTCCCGGTGGACGATGCATACGGTGGGGATCCCGGCCCACTCGAGCTCGACGGCGTCCCGCAAACTGCGGGCACTGCAGCTGCCTCAGCCGCCGAAGCCCGTGATGGCGACGGTGGCCCCCTCGGTGAGGCGGGACCAGTCCCCGGGTTCGGGGGGCACCGAGACGCTCGGTTTCACCACCTTCACCACGCGCCCGAAGTCGACGTGGGCAAGCAACTCGTCGACGAGACGGTCGAAGAAGCGCTCGCAGTACCCGAGTCCGTTGACCACGACGCCGAGGTGCTCCCCGACGAGGGACTTCGGACGCGCGGCGAGGCGGCGGTCGGTGGACCTGTCGACCGGGCCGCTGGTCGGATCGAGACCCACGATCGTCATGCCGGAAGCGTAACCCGCTCGACGGGCCGGGTGATGGCCCAGGCGAGGTGGGGGGACAGGATCCAGGTCTCGGCCATGCCTGCGCCGCCCGCCGCCACGATCAGGATGTTCTCGGGGTGGCCGAGCTTGAAGCGCCGGTCGTGGCGGCCCGCGGTCGGTGCGTCGAGCCGGGGCCAGAGGTACTCCTGCATACGCTCCTTCGACCAGCCCTCGTCGAAGAAGAAGCGCTGGTGCTCGCGACCCATGACGTAGACGACGTTGTTGCCGTCGCCGAGGAACTCGTCTCCGCTGAAGCCGTGGTACCGGGTCTCGGCGACGATCGTGTCGAGCACGCCGGCGGCGTCGCGACTGGTGGAGTCCCAGGCCGACACCATGCGCATCACCGACTGGACGGTGACGGTGCTCTCGTCCCGGCCGTAGCCGCGCTGGACGTGCAACGGCGTCCAGTTGCCCGCCTCCTCGTCCTCGCCGAAGCAGAAGGAGTAGCGCAGCGGCCACGAGAAGGTGGCGCGGTCGAGGAAGCCCGGTACCGCTCGGCATACGTTGCGGATCACGAGCCGCAGGGCGCGCCCGATGGTCGCGTTGGCGCGAAAGCCCGGTCCGAGGCAGCCGGCGCCCGAGGCGATCCCGATCTCGTGGCGGACCGGCCCGTTGACGATGACCGCCTGGGCCGCACCCGAGAGCGTCGCCGTGGTCGAGTGGCAGTTGCCGTGCTCGTCGAGATGGGCCCGCACCGCCGCGACCACCACCGGGAAGTACTCGGGCCGACAGCCGGCCATGACCGCGTTGATCGCCGCGTGCTCCGCGGTGACCGTGACCTCGCGTGTGGGAACCTCGCCGAGCACGGCGTCGGGTGCAAGCCCCACGGTGGCGAGGAACGCGTCCACCTTCTCGGGTGTTGCCGGGACCACGGGCAGGCCGTCGGTCCAGCCCCGCGCGTAGGCGTCCTCTAGGAATGCGTCGGGGTCGGGCCACTCGTGACGGGGGGCGTGGAGCACCGCGGGACGCTAACCCAGCCACGGTGCGGATGACACCATCCCGGCGTTCTACCCTGCCAACCTGTGGCGTGCGACGGCCCGCCGGGTCGGACCGAAAGGTGCCCAGGTGTCGAAGTTCCGCATGTTCCGCTGGTCGCTTGCCGTGCTCGCCGTGAGCGGGTCTCTGGTCGTGGCGTGCGGCGGTGGGTCCGACGACGCGAGCTCCGAGCCCCGGGTCGATGCCGAGCCGAGTGCCACCTCCGGGGCGGGTGCTACCACACCGGCGCCGATCCAGACCGTGCCCGGCATGCCCCCGCTCACGAACCGGGACAACCTCTACAGCGAGGCCGCAGCGGGGAAGATCGCCGATGTCGCCAAGGACGACCTGGTGCGGATCTACGTTCCGAACCGCTCGGCGCGTACGGTGTCGGTCATCGATCCGGCGACCCTCAGGGTCGTGGACACGTTCCCGGTGGGCATCGATCCGCAGCACGTCGTGCCGTCCTGGGATCTCGAGACCCTGTGGGTCACCAACAACGCCGAGGGGCGTACCGACGGCAGCCTCACGCCCATCGATCCCGACACCGGCAAGCCCGGGGCTGAGATACCGGTGGACGACCCGTACAACATGTACTTCACACCCGACGGCGCATCGGCCATCGTCGTCGCCGAGGCGTTCAAGCGCCTCGACTTCCGCGACCCGAAGACGATGGAGCTGCAGTACCAGATCTCCACGCCGGGGTGCGCCGGCATCAATCACGCGGACTTCTCGATCGACGGCACCTACGCCGTGTTCACCTGCGAGTTCCAGGGCAGCCTGGTGAAGATCGACCTGGTGAACCGGCAGGTCGCCGCCTACCTCGCTCTGTCGGGTGGCGGGATGCCCCAGGACATCCGGGTCTCGCCCGACGGCAAGGCCTTCTACGCCGCCGAGATGACCCGCGGGGGCGTCTACGTGATCGATGCCGCCACCTTCACCGAGGCGGGGTTCATCCCGACCGGCATCGGTGCCCACGGGCTGTACCCCAGCCGTGACGCCAAGGTGCTCTACGTCGCCAACCGCGGATCGGCGAGGGTGGGCGGGCCGCCGGGTGGACCCGGTGGCGTGTCGGTGCTCGACTGGCGCAACGGCAACACGGTGACCGCAACCTGGCCGGTCCCCGGCGGCGGCAGCCCCGACATGGGTGGCGTGAGTGCCGACGGTGCCCAACTGTGGCTCTCGGGTCGTTACGACAACGAGGTCTACATGTTCGATACCGCCACGGGCGTGGTGACGATCATCCAGGTCGGCGCCGAGCCCCATGGCCTCGCCGTGTGGCCCCAGCCCGGCCGGGCTTCGTTCGGTCACACGGGGAACATGCGCTGATCCGTGGACGCGGCCCTCGGCCTCAGCCTCGTCGACCACGAGTGCCTGCGCTGCGCCACGGTGGCGCCGATGCGGTTCCGCGGGCTGTGTCCGCAGTGCCGTGACGCGCTGCGCGAGCGCTTCGCCGGTGAGGCGCGGGAGATCGCGGTGGCGGAGTACGAACCCAAGATGAACGTGACCCCTAACGCAGTGGCCCTCAAGGACGACTGAAGGGCCATTTTCCTGGTCGAGGCGAACGCCGTAGCATCCGGGCATGGCGGAGCACCCCTCCGGCCCACCCGGCCTCCAGTCTGTCGCCGGTGTCGACGCGGCCTTCCTCCACGTCGAGACCCCGAGCACCCACTGGCACGTCGTCGGGGTCATCGTCCTCGACGACACGCACGCGCCGGAGCCCTTCGATGCCGAGATGCTTCGCCGGGTCCTCGCCGAGCGGATCGCGGACGTCGAGGTCCTGCGCCGGCGCGTCGTCGACGGCCCGCGCGGGATCTCCCAGCCGCTCTGGCAGCAGACCGAGGTGGACCTCGACGCGCACGTCTCCGCAACGACGCTCCCGGACGGGTCGGGAATGGCCGAGCTCGCCGCCCTGGCCGGTGAGATCGGCGGCACACCGTTGCGCCGGGACCGTCCCATGTGGGAGTTCACCGTCGTCGCCGGTCTGGCCGACGGGCGCACGGCGCTGGTGGCGAAGATCCACCACTCGCTGGTCGACGGCGTCGCCGCGGTGGGGATCCTCGGTGCCATCTTCGACGTGGTGCCCGGGGTGCCCCCGCCGCGCCGCCCCGGCGACGCGCCGTCGGTGCCGGCCCTGCGGCGCCGGGAGTACCTCACGGCCACGGCGCGGACCGTGGTCGACCAGCCGGCGGTGGTCGCCCGGTCGTTCACTCGTCTGGCCCGCACCGCGTGGAACGTGGTCCGGCACGTCCGCCAGCGTGACGACCGGCCGACCCTGCCGCTGACCGCGCCGCGGGTGTGCCTCTCGCGGTCGATCACGCCGGCTCGTTCGGCGGCCTTCGCGACGTTCGAGATCGATGCGGTCAAGGAGATCCGGCGGGCCTACGGGGTCACGTTCAACGATGTGGTCATGGCCGTCGCCGCCGGGGTGCTCCGCACGTGGCTGCTCGATCACGACGACCTGCCCGACCGGCCCCTGGTTGCCGCGATCCCGGCGTCGGTCCGCGGGCCGGACGGGGTTGAGGCGGGGCGCTTCGGGAACGAGCTCTCGACGCTCTTCGGGGCGTTGCCCACCCACTTCGCGGACCCGGGTGCCCGGGTGCGCTTCGTCGCGGAGGAGATGTCCGGCGCAAAGGCGTTCCACGACGAGCTCGGTCCCGACACCCTGGGGTCCCTTGCCCTCGTGGCACCGTGGAACCTCGCGTCCCTGCTCTTCCGGGCGTACTCCGACCTCGGCCTCGCCGACCGCCTGCCTCCCGCGGTCAACCTGGTGCTCACGAGCGTGCCCGGACCCCCGGTGCCGCTCTACTGCGGTGGCGCCAAGGTGGAGACCCTGACCCACTCGGGCCGATCTTCGACGGAGCGGGGCTCAACGTCACCGTCCTCAGCTACACCGACAAGGTCTGCATCGGCTTCCTCACCTGTCCCGACACCTGCCCGCCGGTCCAGCAACTCGCCGATGCGGTTCCCGACACCGTGGCTGCGCTCGTCAGCGCAGCACGGGCCCTCGATCTCGACCTGCAGCACAACGCCGGGAGTCAGGAGACGGCCATGGACATCCACGCGCGGAACCGGGAGGCGCTCGCTGCGGTGCAGGAGCGCCGTGACGAGTACTACGAGGCGATTCTCGGCCTCGAGCGGGCCATGGCCGAGGCCGCCGGCGACGATGCCGCGGGGTGGGCGAGCCGGGCGGGCAACGCGGCGCTCGAGATGCGCAGCGTGCTCCGACACCACATCACCGAGACCGAGGCCGTCGGTGGGTTCTACGACGACATCGCCGAGAACTACCCGAACCTCGCGAACGCCGCGAGCAAGCTGCGGTCCGATCATGCACCGCTGCGCGCGGGCGTCGACCAACTGGTCGAGACCCTCTCCACCGTGCGCGATGACGTCGGCGTCGAGAACGCTCGGGTCGAGGCGCTCGACCTGCTGCGGGGTCTCCTCTTGCATCGTCATCGGGGCGCCGAGCTCGTGTACGACGCGTTCAACGTAGACGTCGCCACCGGTGACTGACGCGCGACCGTCGGTGGCGATCGGGGACCTCGGGCCCCGGGCCCGGGCGGTCGAAGTCGCCAATCGCTTCGGTGCGCGACTGCTGCGTTGGCTCGATCGGTACTACGGGCAGCGCTCGCTCGTCGGGGACCACGCGTTCTTCCCCCTGGAGGAGTTTGCGTGGGTGACGGCGGTCGAAGCGCGCGCGCCGGCGATCCGCGCCGAGCTCGACGAGGTGCTCCACGACCTCGACCGCCTGCCGAACTTCCAGGACATCTCGACCGACCAGTACCACCTCACCCAGGACGACCAGTGGAAGACCTTCTTCCTCATGGGCTTTGGGTACCCCGTCCACGAGCACCTCGCGCGCTGCCCCGAGACCGCAGCGGCGTTGGCCGAGATCCCCGGGGTCACCACGGCCATGTTCTCGATCCTGGGACCGCACAAGCGGATTCCGCCCCACGGTGGTGCCTACAAGGGGGTCCTGCGGTACCACCTCGGTCTCCGGGTGCCCGAGCCCGCTGCGGCCTGCGGGATCACCGTGCGGGGCGAGACCCGGC
>JBJSXO010000038.1:0-6654 GCA_046086425.1 Actinomycetota bacterium
CTCCGACCGGGCACGACGAGCGGGGGCGCCGGCCCGAAACGGACCGGATCAGGGGCCAAGAAAGGCGTGGTACGTGAGGAACTCGTAGAGCCCGGTGACGAGGTGCAACTCGGCGACGTCCTCGACGGGCACCCAGCGGGCCTCGGCGGCGTCGTCGCCGGCGACCGGGCCGGACCCGGCGTCGAGCACCGTGACGACGAAGTTCAAGATGACGTAGTGGTACGGAGCCGGGTCGTCGCCGATGCGCTCCACGTAGCCCAGGAAGCGGACGACCACGACCTCGAGACCGGTCTCCTCGGCCACCTCGCGAACCACGGCCTCGTGCAGGGTCTCGCCGGGCTCGACCCGACCGCCTGGGACCGACCAACGCCCGGCTCCGGGGCCGTGACCCCGGCGGACCAGCAGCAGGCGCCCTCGGTCGAGCGCGACGGCCCCGACCGCAACCGCAGGGCGGTGGGTCATACCTCGGCCTCGTCGCCTCCGGAGTCGCCGGCGAAGGGCCGGTGCATGGTCAGGCGCCGGGCCACGAAGCCGTGGGTCTCGAAGAAGTTCTTCGTGGCCCGCTGGCCGGGCAGCGCGGTGGCATCGACGCCGATGCAGCCGCGCGACCGGGCCCACGTGAGGACCGCGTCCACGAGCGACTCTCCCACCGCGACCTCGCGAGCGCCCGCCTCGACGAACAGCTCGGTGATCACGGCGAGGTGGGCGCCGTCGGCGAGCCCGTGGACGCGGGCCAGCGCGTACCCGACGACCTGGTCGTCGAGGCAGCCCACCAGCACGCATTCGTCGTCGTAGTCGAGCAGCGCCCGCAGCGCGGCTGCGTGGTGCTCGTACGGCTCGTGCGTGCGCCACCAGAGGTCCCCCCCGCGCTGCTCGGCCAGCTCGGCCCGGAGGGACCGTGACAGCGTGAGAATGGCGTCGACGTCGTCGAGGGTCGCCCGGCGGGCCGCTTCCACCGGCTCCGTCAGCTCGTGCGCTGGTCGATCGAGGCCAGGATCGTGCGCCGGGCCCGGTGCGCAGTCTCGTAGGCCCGCACGCGCTCGAGGGCGTCCCGGGACATCCCGTCGAGACGTTCGATGACCTGGGAGGCCGACAGGCCGTCGTACCCGGAAATCGGGAGATCGGCACCGTTGCCGGTGGAGGCTCCTCCCGGTCCGGCCGGCGCGGGCGCGGTCGTGCCCGCAGCCACGGTGCTGGCCGCGCCCGAGGCCGCGCTCGTGGCTGCGTTGACCACGGGTCCCGCCACGGAGGCGACCATCGCGCCGGCCTGGGCGGCCACCTTGGTCAGGTTGCCGATCCCGTCGGCGACCCGCTGCTGCGGGGTGGGTGCCGGCTCCGGACGGCCCCAACCGAGACGCTGCTCGACCGTCTTGCGCGCGCTGTCGACCTCGCGACGGCCTCGCGAGACGAACAGCCCCAGGAACGTCGGACCGCTGTCCTTCAGGTAGCAGGCGAGACCGATCGGGCCGTAGACAAAGAGCCGGAGGGCCCGGTCGACGGTGTCGTTGCCTGCATCATGCTCACCCACGGTGCTCCCCTCGCCGGTCGTCAGTGTACGGCCGGTCCGGGCTCGGCCCACGCCGGCGGGCGACCACGGCACCCGCCACCAGGCCCACCAGACACGCAGCGAGGACCCAGTCGCCGAGGCGGACCGACGGCGTGGTGCCGGCGGTGGTGGTGACGGTGCCCCGGGTGATCGCCCGCTCGAACAGCGCGCTGCGCTGACGCACCCGGCCGTCGGGGTCGATCACGGCGGTGGCCCCCGAGACCGCGGCATGGAGGACCGGGCGACCCGTCTCGGCCGCCCGCATCTGGCTCAACGCCACGTGCTGCGCGCTGAGGCCCGAACGGCCGAAGGACCGGTTGCTGGTGCTCACCACGAGCAACTCGGCGCCCCGGCCGACGGCGTCGCGGCTGTAGCGCGGATAGGCCGACTCGTAGCAGATGACCGTCTCGAACGGGTGCCCTCCGGCGCGGAAGCGGGTGGGCGAACGGCCGGGCGTGTAGTCGTACGAGACCCGACCGAGCTGGGGAATCCAGTCGAGCAGTCCACGCAGCGGCACGTACTCGCCGAACGGCACCAGGTGGCGCTTGGCGTACTCCCCCTGGAGCGTTCCACCCGGGTCGTAGACGAGGTTGGCGTTGTAGAGACCTCCTCCGGGCGCCGCCGTGCGTGCGTTCACGACGACGGTCGCCCCGAGCCGGTCGGCGAGGGCCACGATGCGCCGCCGCAGTACCGGATCGCGCTCCGGGTCGCGCTCGAGCGCGGACTCCGGGAACACGACGAGGTCGTACCGGCCCCGAAGCCGGTCGGCGAGCGCGAAGTGCTGCTCGGTCTGGTAGTTCGACATCTGCTCCGCGGCGGTGAGCTCGCGGTCGAGGGTGTCGGCCTGCAAGAGCGCATACCGGAGCGTCCCGGTGGCCCTCGACTCGGGTCGCAGCACCGATGCGCCCACCCCGACGAGCAGCACCGCAGCGAGCGCGCCCAACGGCACCAGCGCACGACGGCGGTCCGCGGCGGCGCGACCGAGGTCGAGGACCCAGCCGTTCCACGCGACGATCAGGAACGACACGAGGGGGATGCCCCCCCACGTGGCCACCGCTCTCCCCCACGGGACGCCGTGGAGCGCAAGACCAGCCTCTCCCCACGGCATCCCCCCGAGCACCACCCGGTTGCGCAGCCCCTCTCCCACTACCCAGACCGCTGCGACCAGCCAGGGCGAATGCAACCCGCGACGAGAGAACGCACCGACCAGTCCGCCGACGATCAGGAACGCAACGGCGTTGGCCAGGACGAGCGCGACGAAAGCCAGGAACCCGAAGTGGCGTGACCAGCCGAGCGTGATGGCGAAGTAGACGAGGCCGAACGCATACCCGTTGACGGCTCCGTCGCGCCACGTGGTGCGGCGCCACGCCCATACGAGCGGGACGAGTGCAGCGAAGACCAGGAGGTCGAGGTCGTGGGGCGGCTGGGCCAGCGCGAGCAGGACCCCGCTGACCGCAGCGGCGCTCCCGCGGAGGATCCGGTCGCGCCGGCCGACCGCGGCGCCGGATCCCGGTGCTACGCGCAGTCGCGGCAGAGCATCCGCTCCTCGTCGGCGAGCTGGTGGCGAGGTAGGACGAGGAAGCACGACGAGCAGAGGAACTCACCCGGGCGCCGCGGCAGGATGCGGGTGGCGCCCTCGCCGCGCTCGTCGGCGTCGGGTTCCTCGTCCTCGACCTCCTCCTCCTCGTCTTCGAGGGTGGCGCTCGCCGTGCGCTCCTGGAGCAGCGTGTCGAGGGGCGCCTCGACGTCGTCGGGGTGGAGCTCCTCGTCGAGATCGAGGCCGTCGCCGTCCTCTTCCTCGTCCTCGTCGGTCGCCAGGGTGCTCGCCGGCTTGGCGGTGGCGATGCTGTCGGCGTCGAGATCGGCATCGAGGTCGACCCCGAGATCCCCTTCGAGATCGGCCTCGAGATCCTCTTCGAGGTCCAGGTCTTCGTCGATCTCCGCGTCGATCTCGTCGAGCTCGTCGTCGCCGACTTCTGCGTCTTCGAGTTCCTCGTCGCTCATCGCTCGTTCCGTGTCGTCGGTGTCGCCTCGTCGGTGTCGCCTCGGGACGACCAGTCCCGTGAGAAGCGGCGGGAGTTTAACGCCGGTTCCCCGCAACTCCGGTGATTCGGGAGGATTTTCCCCGGGTGGCGGCGTCAGGAGGAGGCCCGCCGGGTCTCGGCGGCCCGCTCGGCCTCGAGCCGCTCGAGCTCGTAGGTCCCGTGGTCGACGTGGGACATGGCCGCGGCGAGGGCCCGGTGACCAGCCTGGTCGGCGATGCACCGGTGCATGTCCTGGCACACCGCGCGGTACGTCGCGTGGCCCTGCGGGGCGGTGCGGAGCTCGAGCACGTGCATGGCCTCCCGCGCGTTCATCTGCATCACGAACCGGATGCGGTACGCCAGCGCCACTGCATAGGACGCCTGCTCCGGGAAGTCGAGGGCCAGCGTGTCGTAGAGCGCGCCGGACCGTTCCATCGCGTCGACGAACGTCTCCTCGAGGTCGGCGTCGGCGATCTCGGGCGGGACGTCGTAGCCGTGGCGCGGGCTGAGCCGCTGCCACTCCACCGTGAGCATCCGATGGCGCTGGAGGTCGCGAAACGCCCCGTAGTCGGCGAGCACGTCGAACCGGTATCCGGTGCGCTCGAACGCACGGCCCGGGCGGTGCCGTCGATTGTCCCGGGTGCCCACGTACGCCCGCATCAGCGACACCCGGTCGTCGGTGCCGAGGCGCCGGACCCGATCGAGGATCTGGTCCTCCGGGAGGGTGGTGTGCGGGTACAACACGGCGGCGAGAACCTTGTCCTCGCCCTCCGGGTCGAAGTCGGCGAGCACGACGGTTGGTCGAGGCTCGGGGTCGTCGGCCGGGAGCAGCCGGGCCGCAAGCGCAGCGGTCTCGCTGCGCGTCTCGGTGAGGTAGCTGCTCCACGCCACGCCGCGGTCCTCGCGGTCGACCCGGGTGAGGAACGACGGGATCACCTTGCGCAACTCGGTGAGCATCATCGCGGCGTACTTCCGGGCTTCGGGGAGCGGGTGCGCACGCATGCGCAGCAGGAGCGCCTCGAAGGCCTGGCCGGTGCCGTAGATCCCGACGTTCGACAGCGTCGCTGCAGGCAGGATGCCGCGTGCGGCATCGCAGGCTTTCGCCTTGAGCGTGGTCTTGTAGACGAAATCGGAGTCGCCGGGCTCCTTGGGGAAGGTGTCGCGCGCCCACTCGAGCAAGGTGTGCAGGCACGACGAGTAGGAGTCGAAGGCGGCATCCATGTCGGCGACGTAGCGGGCACCGAGCGGCGAGTCGAGCACCTCGGTCGGTCGGTAGAAGCGGTAGCGCCCGCCGAGGCGGGTGTCGTAGGGGATGTAGCGGGTCGACTGCTCGAGGTAGGCCATCAGGCGTCCCCACTCGAGCACCTTGGTGAGCACGTTCGAGGCCTGCTCGCACGCGAGGTGCACCCCGCCGAGTTGGGCGACGGAGTCGTCGCCGTACTCGAGGAACACCTTCTCGTAGAGCTCCTCGGCGCGGGCCAGGCCGATGCTCGCGTCGACCCCGAGGTCGCCGGTGAGATCGAGGTCCCCGACGAACTCGTCGAGGAACAGTCGGCGGAGGCTCTTCGAGCTGCGGGAGTAGCGCGCGAAGAGCGCGCCCTTCACGACCTCGGGCAGGTTGACCAGGGCGAAGACCGGCGAGTCGAGGTTGGTGAAGTACGGGCGGAGGATCTCGGCCTCCTGGGCATCAAAGCGCTCCGCCACGTACTGCATCGACGACCTCGGGACCGGCTCGACAGGGACCGTGATCGTACCGACGGGCCGGGGCTCAGATGCGCACCCTCAGGGCGCCCTGACGGACGGCGACCTCGATCACCGGGGTCGGACGTCCCGGTCGCCCGTCGACCTCGAAGGGCATCGCTCCCCGGCCCCAGCGCAGCACGATCCGAGCGCCCGAGGCCTGGGTGATCCGGGGGTGGGGCACGTGGCCCCCGGTGCGCAGCCGGTCCCGCAGCGCCCGCCGCTCGCCGCGGGGCAACGCGTAGACCTGGACTTCGGCCCGCCCGTCTCCGGGGTGTCCCCGGGGCACGAGGTCGGCGCCCCGGAGGAACTGGCCGTTGGCGACCACGACCGTCGTGGCGCACCCGTCGAACACCGTGCGCCCGTCGACTTCGACCCGCACCGGGCGCCGCCGGTGCCGGGCCCGGAGCCGGTCGGGGGCGACGCCGGACACCACGGCATTGACGGCCGCCGTGGCACCCCCGAGGTCGAGCAGGTCGCACACCGCCATCGTGTGTCCCGGGCCGCCTCCCGGCCCGATGCCGAGCGCGCGCGCGAAGTCGGCGTCCGGGTCGGGCAGGAAGCGCAGCAGGGATCCCTCCGGTGCGCGCACGGCCGCGGCTGCGAGGTCGGAATCGCCGCCGGCCACCTCGAGGACCGGACCGGCGCCGTCGGGGACGGGAACCCCCCACGCCGCTCCCCTGCCGATCACAGACCGACCCGGCTCGCAGCGGCGACGACGCCACGCGTGCACGCAACCGAGGCCGCCCGGGCGGCGTCGCGCACTCCGGGATCCGGGCTCACGTCGGCGATCTGGCGCAGGAGGTCGGTGGTCTGCTTCACCTGGCGGACGAAGTCCCCGGCGGTGAGGTCGTCGGCGAGCACCTCGGCGAGCGCATCACCCCGGGTCCACTCGTGGATCACCGGCGTGAAACCGGGATCCGGAGGCCGGGTCGCCGGCAGGCCCAGGTCGTCCTCGGCGTGATGCAGGTCCCGCCACCGCCGCTCAAGGCGGCGGTAGGCGTCGGCGACCCGCGCGGTCGGCCAGCGCAGCGGTGGCGCAGGAGCCTGCGCGTCGGGCCCTCGCCGCTCGTAGGTGAAGCACGAGGCCACGGCGGCGATCTCGGCGGGCCCGAGACCGGCGAGCATGCCGTCCCGGAGCGCCTCGGCCACGAGCAGGTCCATCTCCGAGGACAACCCGGCGAGCAGCACCCCGGCGGGCGTGAGAGCCCAGTCCTCCACGTAGCGCCACGACTCGAGCAGTGCGAGGACCTGGTCGAACTGGCGGGCGAGGGTCGCGCCGCGCGCCCGGACCCGCCGCTCGAGGCGGCGCACGTCTTTCTCGGCGCGGTCGACGGCGACGCG
>JBJSXO010000039.1:0-3646 GCA_046086425.1 Actinomycetota bacterium
CACGACCGGCACGACCGGCACGACCGGATGGACGAAGGAGAGCGAGACCATGCCTGACCCTCGGCTGAGGCTCGAGTTCGACGGCCCGATCGCGATCATCACCAACGCCAACGTCGAGAAGCGCAACGCGTTCGACGACGACATGGACCTCGCCCTGTTCGAGGCGCTCGGTGAGCTGACCCGGCGACCGGACGTGCGGGCGGTCATCTGGCGCGGGGAGGGCAAGGCCTGGTCCTCGGGGCGGGACGTCGGCTCGATCGGACAGCAGGACATCCCGATGACCCACCACGAGCTCATGAGCCGTGGCCACCGGGGGATCCTGCAGATCTTCGAGATCGAGGCCCCGATCATCGTGGCGATCCAGGGGTGGGCCATCGGCGGCAGCTTCCAGCGGGCGCTGCTGTGCGACATCCGGATCGCGGCCGAGGACGCCAAGTTCATGCTCCCCGAGGTCGGCCACGGGGTGATCCCCGACACCGGCGGAATGGGCCGGCTGTACCAGATGTGCGGCCACGGGCTCGTGAGCGACATGGTCCTCACCGGCCGCTCGCTGAGCGCCCAGGAAGCGCTGGGCTACGGGATCGTGTCGCGGGTCGTGCCCAACGAGGACCTCGATGCCGTGGCACGCGAGATGGCCGAGAAGATCGCGGCCTCCCCGGCGGTGACGGTCAAGATGGCCCGGCGGGTCATCCGGCACCTGTCCGAGCAGGACGTCCGCACGTCGATGGCCGACGAGTTGATCTACCAGACCTTCATCAACAAGTCGGACGACTTCGCGGAGTTCCGCGCGGCCCGAGCAGAGGGCCGCACGCCCGACTACACGGGGAGCTGACATGGCCGAGACGATCGGACTTCCGGAGCCGCCGCCGATCGGCGCGAGCGCGCTCCCGGCGGGCACCTTCGACGGCGAGGTGGTGCTCGTCACCGGTGCGGGAACCGGCCTCGGCAAGGCCATCGCCATCGAGTTCGCTCGCCTCGGCGCGCGGATCGTGATTGCGAGCCGCAAACCGGAGCACCTCGAGGCCGGCCGTGACGCGATCGGCGAGCTGGGCGCCGACGTGCTCACCGTGCCGTGCGACATCCGTGAGCCCGAGCAGATCGCTGCAGCGTTCGACGAGGCCGAGACCGCCTTCGGGCTCCCGGGCGTGCTCGTCAACAACGCGGCGGCCAACTTCCCGGTGCCGGCCGAGGACATGTCGCCCAACGCCTGGCGGACCGTGGTCGACATCACGCTCAACGGCACGTTCTTCTGCTCGCGGGAGTTCGCGCGACGCCACCTCCTCGTCGGGACGCCGGGCTCGATCGTCGACGTCGGCGCGTCGTACGCGTGGACGGGCGGTCCGGGTTTCGCCCACAGCGCCGCGGCGAAGGCGGGGGTGAAGAACATGGTCGAGACGCTCGCGGTCGAGTGGAGTCCGTTCGGGATCCGGGTCAACGGGCTCGTACCGGGCCTGTTCCCGCACGAGGACATGACCGCCGACATCCAGGGCAACCTCGAGCGCACCAGTGACAAGGACGTGTGCCAGCCGGCGCTGCGAGTCGGGCGGCTGCGCGAGCTCGGGTGGGCGGCGACCTTCCTCGCATCGCCCTACGCGCGGTTCATCTCCGGTCACACCCTCGTGGTCGACGGTGCCAACTGGCAGCGGCGCTCGCTCACCAACCCGCCCGTGGTCACCGTGCGCGACCAGATGGGCAAGGGCCCGTTCGCGGGCTGACCCCATGGCGGTCCTGGAGGTCTTCGCCGACATCGGGTGCCCGTTTACCCATGTGGGACTGCACCGGCTCGTCGCCCGCCGGGCCGCGCTGGGTCGCACCGACTTGACGCTCCGGGTCCGGGCCTGGCCGCTGGAGCTCGTCAACGGCAGCCCGCTCGACGCCGCGTTCGTCGCCGAGGAGGTCGAGGTGCTGCGGGAGGCCGTGGCTCCGGACCTGTTCACGGGCTTTCGCGCCGACGTGTTCCCGGCGACCACGCTGCCCGCGTTGGACCTCGCGCACGCCGCCTACCACATCGGCGACGAGGTGGGTGAGCGCGTGAGCCTCGCGCTGCGGCACGCGCTGTTCGAAGACGGTCGCGATGTCGCCGACCCCGGGGTCCTCGCGAGCGTCGCGACGGCGCACGGGGTCACCGTCGACCCGGACGCGGCCCGGGCCGGGGTGCTCGCCGACTGGGAGGCCGGGAAGGCCCGGGGCGTGCGGGGCTCCCCCGAGTTCTTCGCCGGCGGTGCGGCGTGGTTCTGCCCGACCCTCGACATTCGCCGAGTCGACGGTCGCCTGCAGGTGCGGACCGACCCGGAGGCGATGGTGGCGTTCCTCGACGCCTGCTTCTCCGTCTGAGCGGTGCCGCCGGAGCGGTCCGGCCGGAGTGGTCCGATAGGCGGCGCATCGAATGGACTACGGGGATGAGCACGCGCGTGATCGATCTGCTGGACGGGGACTTCTACGTGACCGACCCGTACCCCACGTACGCGTGGATGCGGGAGCACGCGCCGGCGTACTGGGACGGGATCAACGAGCTCTGGGGCATCTCGCGCTACGACGACGTCGTCTTCGTCGAAAAGCACAAGGACCTGTTCATCTCCTCCGACCAGGAGAAGGGGGGCTACCGCCCCAACCTCCCGGCCGACCGCGCCCTGATCGGGCTCGACGACCCGGTCCACACGAAGCGCAGGAACTTGGTGTCGCGCCGCTTCACGCCGCGTGCGGCGGGGCAGTGGGAGGACCACGTCCGGGAGGTCGTGGGTGTGTTGCTCGACGACATGGTGGCCCAAGGTGGCGCGTGCGAGATTGTCGAGACGCTGGCCGCACCGCTGCCGGCGATGATGATCGGCAAGCTCCTCGGCTTCCCGGACGACCGCTGGCGCGACCTGAAGCACTGGTCCGAGACGACCATCGCGCTCGGCGGCGGCCCGAGGTACCTCACCGAGGAGGGGATCGTCGCGGCAATGGAGTTCGCGGCCGCGTCGGCCGAGCTCTACGACGAGAAGCGGGGCTGCCCCGTCGACGACGTGATGTCGGTGTGGAGCGCAGCCGAGATCGACGGCCAGCCGCTCACCCTCGACGAGATCATCCCGGACTGCCTGCTGCTGCTCGACGGCGGGGCGGAGACGACCCGGACGGTGATCGCGCGCACGATCCTCAACTTCATCGCGCATCCCGACCAGTGGGAGCGCCTCCGGGCCGGGGCCGACTCGAGCGTGGCCACCGAGGAGTTCATCCGCTACGTGACCCCGATCAACAACATGTGCCGGGTAGCCACGGCCGACGTCGAGATCGGCGGGGAGACGGTGCGGACGGGGCAGCAGGTCGTGCTGATGTACCCATCGGCCAACCGCGACCCTGCGCACTTCGCCGACCCAGAGGCCTTCGACCTCACCCGCCACCCCAACCCGCACCTCGCGTTCGGGTTCGGCACTCACTTCTGCCTCGGTGCGTCGCTCGCCCGGCTCGAGATCCGGGTGTTCTTCGAGGAACTGCGCGCGCGGGTGGCGGGGATGCGCCTCGTCCCGGGCACCGAGCCAGTGGACCAGCCCAACGCGTTCGTGTTCGGCCTCACCGCAGCGCACGTCGAGTTCGACCTGGCCTGACCGGCACGCTGCGACCGACGGCATCGGCGCGTCGTGGACGCGGCCCCACCGCCCAGAGGGGG
>JBJSXO010000040.1:0-3224 GCA_046086425.1 Actinomycetota bacterium
CGCTCGTCGTGGACGTGGAAGCCGTGCTCGACCGCATGGTCCTTGAGGTCGGCCACGAAGCCGGCGATGTCGATGACGGCCACTCAGCAGTCCCCCACCTCGGCGAGCACGGACAGGCGCTCGCCGAGCGTACGGAACGCGCGGCCACGATGCGAGATCGCGTGCTTCTCGGCGGCCGTGAGCTCGGCGAAGGTGGCCCCGCCGCCCTCGCCGGGCGCGAACACCGGGTCGTAGCCGAACCCCCGCTCGCCGCGGGCCGTCTCGGTGATGCGTCCTTCCACGGACCCGGACGCAACGACCTCGCGCCCGTCGGGCCAGCGGGCCACGGCCACCGTCGTGAAGCGAGCCGTCCGGTGCTCCGGCGCAACCCCGGCCAAGCGCGTGAGCAGCAACGCGCAGTTGTCGGCGTAGGTGGCGTCGGGTCCGGCGAAGCGGGCCGAGTGCACGCCGGGTGCACCCCCGAGCGCATCGACCTCGAGGCCGGTGTCGTCGGCGATCGCCGGGAGCCCGGTCGCCACCACGAGCGCGAGCGCCTTGAGCCGGGCGTTGTCTTCGAGCGTGGTCCCGGTCTCCTCGACCTCCCCGACCTCGGCCGGCCGGGGGGCCAGCTCCACCGGCGCGCCGGCGTCGGCCAGGATGCGCTCGATCTCCTCCGCCTTGTCGGGATTGGCCGTGGCGAGCACGAAGCGGGTGGTCACGAGCTCAGGGCCTGCCCACCGGTCGCGCGCTCGGCGCCTCGGCGAGGACCGCACGCTGGAGGGCGAAGATGTCGCGGATCCCCGCCTCGGCCAGGTCGAGGAGCGCGTCGAGCTCGCTGCGGCTGAACGCCGTCCCCTCCGCAGTCCCCTGCACCTCGACGAACCGACCTGAGCCGGTCATCACGACGTTCATGTCGACCTCGGCGCGAACGTCCTCGGAGTACTCGAGGTCGAGGTACGCCAACGCATCGACGACACCCACCGAGATCGCCCCGCACTCCTCGGTGACCGGGTGGGACGCAAGGATGCGCGCACCCACGAGTCGCGTGCAGGCGTCGTGCAGCGCGACGTACCCACCACAGATGGACGCGGTGCGGGTGCCGCCGTCGGCCTGGAGCACGTCGCAGTCCACCGTGATCTGGACCTCACCCATGGTCTCGAGGTCGGTCACCGCGCGCAGCGAGCGCCCGATGAGCCGCTGGATCTCCTGGGTTCGGCCCGACGGGCGACCCTTCTGGGCCTCGCGCTCCACCCGCTCCTGGGTGGACCCGGGCAGCATCGAGTACTCCGCGGTCACCCAGCCCTTGCCGGAGCCGCGCAGCCACGGGGGCACGCGGGTCTCCACCGACGCGGTGCACAGCACCCGCGTCCGCCCGAACTCGACGAGCACCGACCCGGCGGCGAACTCCGTGTAGTCGCGGGTGAACGCGATCGTGCGCAGGTCTCCCGGCTCCCGTCCGTCTCGTCGCATCGCCAGCCCTTCCGTCGGTCGGCCGGCTCAGACCCGGCAGGTGAGGTTCACTGCGGCCAGCTCCGCATCGGCGCCGAACGCCTCGGAGCCTTCGGCCACGGCCCGACGCGGGTCGATCGTGGGCCACAGGTGGGTGAGCATGAGACGGCGGGCGCCGGCCTCGCGCGCGGCGGTGCCGGCCTCGGCGGCCGTGAGGTGCGGGTACTCGGGCTGCGTGCCGTCGTCGAGGTACGTCGCCTCCGAGAGCACGAGGTCGGCACCCTTGCCGAACGCGTCGCACGACCAGCCCCGACCGGTGTCGGCGGTGTACACGAGACGGCGCCCTGCCGCCGCGGCCTCGACCGCGTAGGTAGGCGGCGGGTGGTCGGTGCGCGAGAACCGCAGGCCGATGTCGCCGACGGTGGCTGCGCTCGCGTCCTCGATCGCGTGCCACGCGAACGTGTCGCCCCAGTCGCCGTCCACCAGGTGGCCGAGACGGCGGTCGAGGCCCTCGGGGCCGAACACGGGGAACCCGGTCCGGGCGAGGCCGAAGCGCAGCAGCACGTGCAGGCCGTAGATGTCGACACAGTGGTCAGGGTGCTCGTGGGTGATCACCACTGCGTCGAGGTCCTCGACCGGCAGGTGCTCTTGCAGGCGCGCCAGCGTCCCGTTGCCACAGTCCACCCAGATCGCGGTGGACCCGTGGCGCACGAGGTACCCGGTGCACGCGCCGCCCGCAGGCGCGCCGTAGGACCCCGAGCACCCCAGGACCGTCAGGTCCACGACCAGGCCTCCACGGTTGCGACCTCCGGGCCGAGGAACTGCACGCCGAGCTCCCGGAACCGCGCCGTGTCGCCGCTGGTCATGAAGACGTGGCGGGCGTCGGTACCGGGCGGTGCCGCGAGCCCGTGCTCGTCGACCACGGACCGGACGGTGAACGCCGTCTCGTCGGCACTCGAGATGAGTACGACCTCGTCACCCATGACGTCGCCGATCGTACGGGCGAGCAGCGGATAGTGCGTGCAGCCCAGCACGAGCGTGTCCACCTCAGCCTCCTTCACCGGGGCCAGCAGCCGCTCGGCCAGCACGTGTACCTGGTCGCTGTGGACGTCTCCAGCCTCGACGAACTCCACGAAGCCCGGACAGGCCGCACAGGTCAGATCGACCGGTTCGGAGAGATCGCGCGCCGCGCGCTGGTACGACCCGGAGGCCACCGTCCCGACGGTGCCGATCACCCCGACGCGCCCCGTACGCGTCGCGCGCGCCGCGGCACGCAGCCCGGGCTCGATCACGCCGACGACCGGGATGTCGAGGCGCTCGCACAGGACCTCGAGCGCAACCGAGGTGGCGCTGTTGCACGCGACGACGAGCAGCTTCGCGTCGCGCTCCACCAGCACGTCGGCGATCTCCAGGGCGTACTTCAGGACCTCGTCGTGCGGCTTGGGCCCATAGGGGAACCGACCGGTGTCCCCGAAGTACAGCATCGGCTCATCGGGGAGCACGTCGATCATCGAGCGCAGCACGGTGAGCCCCCCGAGCCCCGAGTCGAACACGCCGATCGGACGGTCGCTCATCGGCCCGGGTCCGCTGCGCCGGAGGTGCGCCGGTCGCCGGCCGCGGCCGCGCGGCGCAGGCGGTCGCCCACCGCGGCTCCGAGGCCGGCCGGCGGCGGGGGGACCGCCACGACGACGTCGAGGCCACGGGCGTCGGCGTCCCGCAGGCAGGCGTAGAGCACCCGTGCATATTCGTCGCCGTCGGCGGGCGCGCCGAGGACCGCCACGTCCGGCGGCACCGCC
>JBJSXO010000041.1:0-11514 GCA_046086425.1 Actinomycetota bacterium
GCCGCCGGGGCCGTCCGGGGCTCCGTCGGGCCGGGCCAGCACCACGAACACCTCGGCGTCGACGTTCGAGCAGAAGTGCTTCTCGCCGTAGAGGCGCCACTCGGACCCGTCGCGCACGGCGCGGGTGGTGTTCGCGCCGACGTCGCTGCCGCCTTGGCGTTCGGTGAGGAACATCCCTCCCTCCCACGCCTCGTCGGGGTCGAGCGAGGTCAGGCGCCGGAGGATCTCGTTGCGCACGTCGTCCGGCGCGTAGCGCTCGACCAGGTCGGCAGCACCGGCGGTCATGCCGAGACCGCAGTAGACCGCGGTCTCGGCTTGGCTCACGAGGTACGCGAGCGACGCGGTGAGGACCGCAGGGACCGACCGCCCCGCATGGGCCGGGAGGCCGACGAAGCCGGCCCGCACCAGGTCGGCCTTGTTGGCGCTCCAGGTGGGGTGGTGCTCGATCGCGCCCACCTCGAGGCCCCACCGGTCGCGGTCGAGGAGCACCGGGGGGTGGCGGTCGGTGACCTCGGCGCGTCGGGCCAGGTCGCCGCCGCACAGCACGCCGTAGGCGCCGACGTGCTCCTCGGCGAAGGCCCGGTCCCCCGGGTCGGGCAAGAGCCGGTCGAGCAGCTGCCGGAGGTTGGGGTCGACGGCGTACCAGTCGAGGCCGATCGCCTCCTCGTACTCCGCGTAGTCGGGCAGCACGGCGGTCACGTTACCGAACCCCCGGGCGGTCGGGCCCCGGGTAGCGTGCGGCCGTGCAGTCCCGGTTCGGCGCCGCGCGCCGCATGGCGGCGGCGGGCGTCGTGGTGACCGTTGCCGGACTCCTGGCCGGCTGCGGTGGTGGCGGGTCGGCACGGCTGTCCGCCGATGCGCTCGACCGGCGGGCCCGGGCGGTGTGCGCGGCCGGGCAGGAGGAGGCCGACCGGCTCCGGAGCGAAGCCGCCCCGGGCGCACGCGGCGAGGCCGCAGCCCGGGAGATCGACGCGACCCGTGAGGTCCTCGAGTCGCAGATCCGGGGCTTTGCCGGCTTGCGCGGCCCGGCGTCGACCGACGAGGACCTCGACCGCCTCGTCGGCCACCTCCGGGCCGCGGCCGCAGGCCTCGCGACGCTGCGGGACGTCGCCGCAGCACGCGACCTGACCGTCGACGAGACGATCCGGGCACGCGGCGACGTCGTCGAGCAGGTCAACCGGTCCTCGGCCCAGGCTGCCGACGACCTCGTGGCCCTCGGCTGGCTGACCTGCATCGGGCTGACCGGCGGCTGAGCGCCCCACGAGGATTGGCGTAGCCTCTCGGCCGTGAGCGGGTACGACCGCCTGTCCGGCCTCGACGCCAGCTTCCTCGCGCTGGAGCGGATCGAGACGCCGATGCACATCGGGTCGCTCGCCGTCCTCGAGGGCGCTCCGTTCTTCGACGAGCGGGGGCGCTTCCGGCTCGCGCGAGTGCGGGACCTCGTCGCGTCGCGCCTGCATCGCATCCCCCGGTTTCGTCAGCGGGTCATGGAGGTGCCCTTCGGGATCGGACGGCCGGTCTGGGTGGATGACGACCACTTCGACATCGGGTACCACGTGCGCCTCACCGCGTTGCCGACGCCCGGATCGCGGGCGCAGCTGCGCGCGCTGTTCGAGCGGGTAGAGGCCCAGCTCCTCGACCGCAACCGCCCGCTGTGGGAGCTGTGGTTCGTGGAGGGCCTCGAAGGAGGCCACGTGGCGGTGATCCAGAAGACCCATCACGCGCTCGTCGACGGCATCTCCGGCGTGGACGTGGCGACCGTCCTCTTCGACTTCGATCGCTCGCCCGTCGTTCCCGACCCGCCGGACTGGACACCCCGGCCGCCTCCCTCGCCGCAGCAGCTACTGGTCGACACGGTCGTCGAACAGGTGGGCAGTGCCGCGCACGTCGGCCGGGTCGTGGCCGAGACGTTGCGGGTGCCCCAGCGCGCCATGACCCAGCTCGGTCAGCTCGGACGGTCGATGGCCACGATCGCCGAGGGCCGCCTCGTCGCGCCGCGCCTGAGCATCAACCGACCCGTGGGCCGGAGCCGGCACTTCCTCGACCTGCGCATTCCCCTCGACGACGTGAAGGCCGTGCGCGCGGTCTACGGGGGAACCGTGAACGACGTCGTGCTCGCGGGCGTCGCCGGTGGTCTGGGGACGTTGCTCGAGTCCCGGGACGAGCTGCGCAGCGATCTCACCGTGAAGGTGATGTGTCCGGTGTCGGTGCGCGACGACGCCGAGCACCTCGCCCTCGGGAATCGCGTGTCGGCGCTGGTCGTGCCCCTGGCGGTGGGAGAGCCGGACCCGGTGTCGCGGCTTGCGTCGGTGCGGGCGGCGACCGCCGACCTCAAGGACCGGCACCAGGCGGTTGCGGCCGAGACCCTGCTCGGGCTCACGCAGTACGCCGCACCGACGCTGCTCGGCCTCGCCGCGCGCGCCGCGCACCACCAGGTGTTCTTCAACCTCGTCGTCACCAACGTCCCCGGACCGCAGGTACCGCTCTACTGCATGGGTGCCGAGATGGTCGAGGCCTACCCGATGGTGCCCCTGGCGCGGAACCTCGGTCTCGGGATCGCGATCTTCTCGTACTGCGGGCACCTGCACCTCGGGTTGCTCGGCGATCGCGACACCTCGCCCGACCTGGAGGTGCTGGCGGCGGGTATCGTCTCGGCTATCGCCGACATGCGCGCACACGCCGAGGCGCACCGGGTCGCCGATGTCGACGCCGACGCTCCGGCGCCCGTGTCGGAGGCCAGGTCGTGAACCGTGACCCGGCCGCGCGCTGGACGCTCGAGGGATGGCAACTCGCCGATGCGGTGCGGCGCGGATCGGTTCGCGCGGTGGATCTGCTCGAGGAGTACCTGGGGCGGATCCGCGCGATCGACCCGATGCTCAACTCGGTGTGCTTCCTCGACGAGGAGGGTGCACGCGCGGCTGCGGAAGCCGTCGACGCCACGGTGGCCCGCGGTGACGATCCGGGCCCGCTCGCCGGCTTGCCCATCGGCGTGAAGGAGCTCAACCACGTGCGCGGGTGGCCGGCCACCCACGCGTCGCTCGTGTACGCGGACCGGGTCAGCGAGTTCGACGACGTGCAGGTCACGCGCCTGCGCAACGCCGGCGCGGTGCTCACGGGCCTGACCACCGCGTCGGAGTACGGCTCGGTGAGCTTCACCAACACGCCGCTGCACGGGATCACGCGCAACCCGTGGGACCCGACGCGCACGCCGGGCGGCTCGTCGGGGGGCGCGGCGGCGGCCGTGGCGGCGGGACTGTTCCCCGTCGCCACCGCGGGCGACGGCGGTGGGTCGATCCGCATCCCGGCCGCGTACTGCGGCCTGTTCGGCATGAAGGCGACCTACGGTCTCGTCGGGCGGGGTCCGGGCCCCTTCAACTCGTCGCTCACGCCCGTCGCCGGGCCGATGGCCCGCACTCCCCGGGACGCGGCGCGGTACCTCGACGTGGTCACCGGTCCGACGCTCACCGACCCGACGTCGTTGCCCAAGCCGGCGCCGTTCGAGCCGGCGCTGGTCTCGGGCGCCGCGCAGGAGGCGCTCGGCGGGCTGCGGGTCGCGTTCGCGCCTGCGCTCGGCGGGTTCGCGGCCGAGCCGGCCGTCGCCCGGGTGGTCGAGGAGGCCGCGGACGCGCTGGTGGCAGCAGCGGGGTGGACCCGGGTCGAGGCCGACGTGGCGTTCCCCACCCCGGGCATGAGCTGGGGCGTGCTCTCGTCGATCGACGAGATGGCGTGGCACCTCGACGACGTGCGCGACCGTCTCGACGAGGTCACCCCGGTCTTCCGGATGGCCTACGAGTCGGTCCAGCACCTCCGCCCCGAGGTGCTGCTCAAGGCCGTCCGGCGCCGAGCCGAGCTGTGCGCGGCGTCGGCTGCGGTCTTCGAGCAGGTGGACCTCCTCCTCACCCCCACGACCCCCACGCCGGCCTTCGCGGCCGAGGGCCTGCTCGCCGGCGAGCTCAACGGCGAGTCGGTCACGCTGTTCGGCCTGTCGGCAGCCTTCACCGCACCGTTCAACGTCACGGGCCAGCCCGCATGCTCGATCCCGGCCGGCTTCGTCGACGGCCTTCCGGTGGGCCTGCAGGTCGTGGCCCCGCGGCACCACGACCTGCACTGCCTCGCCGCCGGCGCGGTGGCTGCCGAGACCCGGCCGTGGCCGCACTGCGCGCCGATAGTCTCCCCGGCGTGACCGACACCTCCGAGACCTCGCCCGAGACGAGCCGGCCCCTGCGACCGCCCAAGCAAGAGCAGGAGCCGGCGTCCGAGGAGGTCACCGAGGTCGCACCCGGGGTGATCCGGATGCAGCTGCCCATCTGGATGCCCGGCCTCGGTCACGTGAACATGTACGGGCTGCTCGACGACCGCGGGCTGGCAGTGGTCGACCCCGGACTGCCGGGCCCGTCGTCGTGGAAGGCGCTGAAGCAGCGCCTCAAGACGGCGGGCTACCGGGTCAAGGACGTGCACACCGTCATCGTCACCCATTCGCACCCCGACCACTTCGGCGGGGCCGGCCGGATCCGCAAGGAGTCCGGTGCCGAGCTCATCGCCCACCGGGCGTTCACGACCTGGTCGCTTGCCGAGTCGAGCCGGCGCAACCACCTGCCGTCGGAGCAGGAGGCGCGCGAGGCCGAGCAGATCGCCGCGGCCGCGGCGCAGGCGCTCGACGCGTGGGACGATGTCGAGATCCCGACCGTCGCGGACCACACCGACGACTTCACGGGCGATCCCCTGCGGGACGACCCGACCCCGGAGCTCACCGCCCGCGCGGTCCCGTGGGGTGGCGAGACCCCGTGGGGCGGCTCGAAGCACCCGATGCCGAAGCTGTCGCGCCGGATGGCGATCAAGGCGATGCGGCTGCTGTTCGCGCCGCCCGACCCGAGCCGCCGGGTCCGCCACGCCGAGCGGGTGCGGCTCGCCGGGCGCGAGTGGGTGAGCGTGCATACGCCGGGCCACACGATCGACCACCTCTGCCTCTACGACCCGGAGCACGGTCTGCTCCTCTCGGGCGACCACGTGCTGCCCTCGATCACCCCCCACATCTCCGGGGTCGGCCACGGCGCCGACGCGTTGCACAGCTACATCCAGACCCTCGACCTCGTGGCGGCGCTCGACGGGGTGCGCCTCGGGCTTCCCGCCCACGGCCACCCGTTCGCCGACGTGCCCGGGCGGGTGCAGGCCATCAAGGAGCACCACGAGGAGCGGATGGAGCTGCTCGCCGCGGCGTCGGTCGCCCTCGGTGCCGCCTCCGTGCAGGAGCTCTCCCACGAGATCTTCCCGAAGAAGCACTGGGGCGTGATGGCCGAGAGCGAGACCTTCGCCCACCTCGAGCACCTGGTCAACGAAGGCCGGGCCGAGCGGTGGTCCGACGACGGCCGGTTCCTCTACCGGGTGCACGCGGCGTAGCCGGGGCGGGCGACCCGAGCCGGACGGCCCGGGGATAGCCTGCCGTCGTGACCACGCGCCTGGACGACCCCGAAGCGACCGACCTGCTCCAGCAGCTGATCCGGAACGGCTGCGTCAACGACGGCACCGTCGGGTCGGGGGGCGAGCTGCGCAGCGTCGAGCTGCTCGAGCAGTACCTCGGGACGAGCGGTATCGACGTCGAGCGCTTCGAGCCGCAGCCCGGCCGGGCCAGCCTCGTCGCGCGCATCGAGGGGAGCGACCCCGACGCGCCCACGCTCATGCTCATGGGCCACACCGACGTCGTGCCCGTGAACGAGGAGGGCTGGACCCGGGACCCGTTCTCGGGCGACGTCGAGGACGGCATGGTCTGGGGCCGGGGCGCGATCGACATGCTGAACCTGACCGCGTCGCAGGCGGTGGCGTTCCGTCGGCTGGCCGACTCGGGCTTCACCCCGCGGGGCACGCTTGTCTACCTCGCGGTAGCCGACGAGGAGGCGCTCGGGACCTGGGGGGCCCGGTGGCTCGTCGATCACGAGTGGGATGCGATCGCCGCCGACTACGTGCTCACGGAGTCGGGGGGCTTCCAGATGCCGTCCCCCCACGGCCCGCGCCTGCCGGTGATGGTCGCGGAGAAGGGCACCTTCTGGTCGAAGCTCCACGTCCACGGCACCCCGGGCCACGGGTCGCAGCCCTTCCTCACCGACAACGCGCTCGTCACCGCCGCCGAGGTCGTCCGCCGGCTCGCCGAGTACCAGCCGACGGCGCAGATCGGCGAGGTGTGGCAGCGTCATGTCGAGGCCATGGGGTACCCGGCCGAGGTGCACGACGCGTTCCTCGACCCGTCCGCGATCCGTGACTACTGCGCGTCGCTGCCCCTCGGGATGGGCCGGCTGGTGCACGCCTGCACGCACACCACATTCGCGCCGACGGTTGCGCACGGCGGCACCAAGACGAACGTGATCCCCGATCACGTGGAGCTCGAGGTGGACATCCGCACGCTGCCCGGACAGTCGGGTGACGAGATCCGCGACCTGCTGCGGGAAGCCCTCGGCGATCTCTACGAGCAGGTCGAGATCGAGTCCAACGAGGACCTGTCCACGGCGTCGCCGATCGACACGCCCCTGTGGGACACCCTCTCCACGGTTTCGGCCCGGCTGGTGCAGGATTCGGCGCTGGTGCCGTTCCTGATGGTGGGAGGCACCGACAACCGGTTCTTCCGCCGGGCCGGCGCGGTGGGCTACGGGTTCGGGCTGTTCTCGAAGCGGCTCGGGTTCGAGGACTACGCCACGATGTTCCACGGCAACGACGAGCGGGTCGACGTCGAGTCGCTGGCGTTGTCGGAGCAGCTCTGGCGCGCGGTCGCCGAGACGCTGCTGGCGTGAGCGCGCGGCGCCGTCAGTCGCCGCGCTGGTCCCGGAGGTACTGCTCGAGCTCGTCGGCGAGCTCGTCGGCGGTCGGCAGCGCGTCGCCCCACCCCGGCGTCTCGTCGCCCGTCTCGTCGAAGCGGGCCTCGAGTCGCTCGACGTAGCCCCGGATGTCGTCGTCTTCGGCGGCGACCCGGTCGACCTGCTCCCGCCAGCGCTGCACGGTCTGCTGCACGCGGCTCAGGTCGAGGGTGATCCCCGTGAGCCGACCGAAGCGGTCGAGGATGGCGGCGCTCGCGGGCGGGTTGGGGGGCGAGGCGATGTAGTGCGGCACCGGGGCCCACAGCGACACCGACGGGATCCCGCGGGCCCGGCACTCCTCGTGCAGCACGCCGACGATCCCGGTGGGCCCTTCGTAACGGGACGGCTCGAGGGCCAGCCGGTCGATCAGCTCGGCATCCGTCGCGGTGCCGGTGACCCGGACCGCGCGGGTGTGCGGGACGTCGGCGAGCAGGGCCCCGAACGTCACCACCATCTCGCAGCCGGTCGCGTCGTAGACGTCGAGCACGGCGCGACAGAACGACTTCCACCGGTACGAGGGCTCGATGCCGCGCAACACCACGAGGTCGCGCTCGGGGTAGCGGGCGACCCAGAACGCCGACGTGGGCCAGACGATCGACCGGGTGACGCCGTCGACCAGCTCGACCTGCGGCCGTCGGGACTGGAAGTCGGTGTGGGCCTCGGGGTCGATGTGGGCGACCGACTCGGCGCCACCGTGGCGGGCGAGGTAGCCCGCCGCGAAGCTCGCGGCGTCGGCGGCGTCGTTCCAGCCCTCGAACGCGGCGACGAGGATGGGCCGGCGCAACGGACCGGGAGGGGCGTCCCAGACCAGACCGTCGGCGGGTGCGGTCGGTTCCACCCCTCCACCCTACGCGGGCGGCTCCCCGCCCCCGGAGGCGCCACCGGGGCCCCGAGATCCCGACGCGACCGGCCGATAGCCTCCACCCCGGATGCGCGCGCGACTGGCCCGGATGACCCGACCGCACCGGATCGTCGTGCTCGCGGCGGCGACCGGCGTCCTCGTCGGGCTGGCGGTCGCGGCGTTCGAGCAGGTGGTCGGCCGGTGGCTGCTCGAATGGACCCTCGAGCGGCCGACTCCCGCGCTGTTCCTCGCCCCGGCGGTGGGGGTCGCGCTCGCCGTGGTGGCGCTGCGCGTGCTCGGGCCGCGCGCGACGCCGGCACTGTCGGACGAGTACCTGACCGCCTACCACGAGCGCAACGGAGACGTGCCGGCTCGCCCCTTCGCAGCCAAGACCACGGCTGCCGCGCTGACCCTGGGTCTCGGGGGTGCCGGTGGCTTCGAGGGACCGTCGATCTACATCGGTGCGTCGGTCGGCGCGTTCGTCCGCCGCCGCTTCCCGCGGCTGCTCGCCGACGGGGACCAACGGGTGCTGCTCACTGCAGGAGCGGCTGCCGGGGTCGCAGCCATCTTCAAGGCGCCGGCGACCGGCGCGGTGTTCTCGCTCGAGGTCCCGTACCAGGAGGACTCGGCCGCCCACGCCGTCGTGCCCGCGATCGTCGCCGCGGCGACGCCGTACCTGACCTTCGTGCTCTTCTTCGGTCTCGGTCGGCTGTTCCCGGTCTCGGGCACGCCGCCGCTGGACCCCAAGGAGCTGGCCGGGGCGCTGGCCATGGGCCTGCTCGCCGGATTCGGCGCGCGGGGGTTCTCGGCGCTGCTGCGAGGAGCCAAGCGCTTCGCCACGGTCGTCGCGCCGTGGGCGCGTGTCGGCGCGTGCGGCACCGGCCTCGCGCTCACGGCCGCCGTGACCTACGCGGTGTACGACGCGCCGCTGTCGCTCGGTCCTGGCTACGGCGCGATCGACTGGACCCGGGCCACGACCCGGAGCCTCGGTCTCCTCCTCCTCCTGCTCGCGGTGCGGGCGGTGGCGACCACGCTCACCATCGCCGCGGGAGGTGCGGCGGGGCTGTTCATCCCGCTGTTCGTGGAGGGGTGGCTGCTCGGGGCGATGGTGGAGACCGTGCTGCGGAGCAACACGTTGCTCTTCCCGGTCATCGGCGCCGCCGCATTCCTCGGTGCCGGGTTCCGCACCCCGATCGCGGCGATCGTGTTCGTGGCCGAGGCGACGGGACGGCCGGGGTTCGTGGTGCCTGCGCTCATCGCCACAGCGGTGGCGCAGCTGGTGATGGGACGCCGGTCGGTGACCACGGCGCAGCTCGACCGCCGGGTCGACCCGGTACGGCTCCGGGACCGGCGCCCGGTCACGGATGCGATCGGGTCCGTGCCGGATCCGATCGCGCCGGAGTCACCGGAGGTCCCGGTCAGCGCGACGATCGGTGACGCGCGCCGTGCCCTTGCGGCGACCCAGGCGCCCTACGTGGTGGTCACCGACGGTCCGACGGTCGTCGGGATCGTCACCCCCGCGGCCATCCTCTCGCTGGATCCGTAGGTCTCCGGATCTCGCGAGCGGTGACGACGGCCGCCGGACTCACCACGCTCCCGTGAGGACGAGGCCGAGCGTGGCGGCGACCGTCGCCGCGACCACGCTGCCGATCGCGTAGGCCGCAGCGACGCCGGAACGGCCTGCTTCACTGCAGCGGACGGTCTCGACCGCGTAGGCCGAGAACGTGGTGTACGCGCACAGGAACCCGGTGCCCACCAGCGTGCTGGCGTCGGGGTCGAGACCGTGGGCGAGGGCGAGGCCGACGACGGCACCGAGTGCGAGGGAACCCGTCACGTTCACGACCAGCGTTCCCACCGGCGCCACCGTCGCCCACCGCGTGCGGACCCACCGTTCCAGCGCGTAGCGGCTCGGCGCGCCGAGCGCGCCGGCCGCGGCGACGAGCACCGCCAGCGGGATGCCGTTCACGACTCCACCTCGTCGGGTACCGGTCCCCCACGGCGGCCGGCGAGCGCCAACCCGAGGAGCACGGCGACCACGCCGGCACCGACGCTGGCCGCAGCGTAGGCCACGGCGACGCCCCACCGGTCGGCGCGGACCAGGAGGGCGAGCTCGGTGGCCAGCGTGGAGAACGTGGTGAACGCGCCGAGGACGCCGACCCCGACGAAGAGCCGGATCCAATGGTCGGGGGTGGCGCGTCGCACCAGGGTCCCGAGCACGAACGCAAGGAGGAACGCGCCGGCGGTGTTGATCACGAACGTCGTCGTAGGGAACGTCTCTTCGGCGACCGGGAACGCAGTGGCGACGCCGTAGCGGGCCACCGCTCCGATCGCCCCGCCGGCGCCGACCACGAGGAGCGTGCGGGGCGACAGGGGGTGGGTCAATGGGTCAACCGCGTAAGGCCCGGATCTCCGAGCGGTCGGCGACGGCGAAGGCCGCGTCGAGCAGGGCGGTCACCATCTGCCCCATCTGGTCGAAGCCCTCGCCGAGCGTCTTGCCCATGAGGAACCGGGCGTTGATCCCCTCGAGGATCACGGCGAGCTTGTAGAAGGCAAAGACGATGTAGAAGTCGAGGTTCGTCAGGTCACGACCGGTCTGCTCGGCGTAGCGTGCGGCGACGGCCTCAAGGCTGATGAACCCGGGGAGGCCCGAGGCGCCACCGGTGGCGAGCCCGGTGTCCCAGTGCACCCAGTACACGAGGAACAGGCCGAGGTCGGTCAGCGGGTCGCCGAGGGTCGACATCTCCCAGTCCAGGACCGCGACGATCTCGGGTCGGTCGGGCGCGAGCATCGTGTTCTCGAGCCGGTAGTCGCCGTGCACGATCGCCGGCGGTCCCGACTCCGGCAGTGCGGCGTCGATCCGGCGGGCCAGTTCGTCGACGGCCGGGAGGTCGCGGGTCTTGTTGGCCTCCCACTGCTTGCCCCAGCGCGCGACGTTGCGCGCGAGGAAGCCGTCGGGGCGCCCGAACGAGCCCAGGCCCACGGCGTCGGAGTCGATGGCGTGCAGACGGGCGAGGACGTCGACGAGGTCGTGGGACACCGCCCGCGCGTCGTCCGGCGCGAAGTCGGCGAGGGCTGCGGTGGACCGCACGACCCGGCCCTCGACACGGTCCATCACGTAGAAGGGAGCGCCGATCACGGCCGGGTCCTCGCAGAGCGCACGGGTGACCGGCACGGGGACGGTCGAGGCCTGGAGCGCCGACATGACCCGGTACTCGCGACCCATGTCGTGCGCGGTCTCCACCACGTGCCCGAGCGGTGGCCGGCGCACCACCCACTCGTGGGCGCCGTCGGTGACGAGGTAGGTCAGGTTCGACCGCCCACCTGCGATCAGCGAGGCAACCAGCGGGCCCTCGAGCGGCTGGTCCAGGTGGGTGGGGAGCCACGCGGTGAGCGCGTCGAGATCGATCCCTTCCGGCGTGGTCACGCCGGCGACACTAACCCTGTGGGGTGTCCCGGTCAGGCGACGCGGGGCTCGCGGGGCTCGACCGGGATGCCGTTCCCCTTGGGGTACCGGGCGACCCGGCCCACCGGCATGTCGACCCGGTAACCCGCGGCGGCGCGGTCCTCCTCGGACTCGCCTCCCCAGAAGCCGTACTCCCGGTTCTCGCGGGCCCAGCGGCGGCAGGGGTCCACCACGTCGCAGCCCGTGCAGATCGCCCGGGCCCGGGCCTCGCGCAGGAGGCGGGTCTCCGGGCGCTCGCCGGCCGGGGCGAAGAACAAGTCGGTCTGGCCGGCACAACTCGCCTCGCCGGTCCAGGTGAGCGGGCCGGTGAAGAGCAGGCCCGAGACAGTGTCGACCGCCACCTTGGTGGTCCTCCATGCGTGTCTGGG
>JBJSXO010000042.1:0-2564 GCA_046086425.1 Actinomycetota bacterium
GTCGGCGCCGGTGTGCCACCCGCTGCACCTCCTCGACTGCTGCCCCCAGACCGACGGGGCCGCCGCCGTGCTGCTCGTGAGCGCGGAGCGGGCCGCGGAGTTCACCGACAACCCCGTGTACGTCGCCGGGTTCGGCGTCGCCACCGACCACCCGTACCTGCACGAGAAGAGCACCTTCACCGGCCTCCGGGCCACGACGGTCGCCGCCGAGCGGGCGTACGCAATGGCCGGCATCGAGCCGACGCAGGTCGACTGCGCCGAGGTGCACGACTGCTTCACCATCACCGAGATCCTCGACATCGAGGACCTCGGCTTCTTCGAGAAGGGCAAGGGCGGTGTCGCCTCGCTCGAGGGCGAGACCGCGATGACCGGGCGGATCCCGGTCAACACCTCGGGGGGCCTGCTCGCCAAGGGTCACCCCATCGGCGCGACCGGGGTCGCGCAGATCGTCGAGTGCTGGTCGCAGCTGCGCGGCGAGGCCGACGAGCGTCAGGTCGAGATCCGCAACGGCTACGCGCTCCAGCACAACGTCGGCGGTCGCGGCTCGGGGGTGTCGGTGATCAACATCCTGACCACCCACCGCTGAGCGTCACGCGCCCAGCAACCGAGAGCACCCGAGAACAGAGGACAGCCCGATGATCCGCTACGAGATCGGCGCCGACCACGTCGGGCGCATCACCCTCGACCGGCCCGAGGCGAAGAACGCGCTCACCGTGGAGATGCGCGACGACATCGTCGCCGCCGTGCGCGACGCCCGAGCCAACGACGCCGTCCGGGCGCTGCTCGTGACCGGCACCGGGGGCGCCTTCTGCGCGGGCATGGACCTCGGTGCGTCCACGGTGATGAAGGCGGCCGAGCCCGGATACCGCACCCGCACCACCGCGGAGGCCCTGCGGGTGGGCGTCCAGGCGTTCATCCGGGAGCTCTGGGAGTTCGACAAGCCCACGGTCGCCTGCGTCGACGGTGCCGCCGTGGGCCCCGGCGCTCACCTCGCCCTGGCGTGCGACTTCGTGCTGGTGCAGCCGGCCACGAAGTTCATGTGGTCGTTCGCCCGGTGGGGGCTCGTGGTCGACGCCGGGGGCGCGTACCTGCTGCCCCGCCTCGTCGGTCTGCCCCGGGCCAAGGCCATGGTGATGCTGGGGGAGGGCGCGCAGGGCCAGGAGGCCGTCGACCTCGGCCTCGCGTACCGCTGCGTGGAGGCCGGCGACCTCGCGGCCACCGCCGACGCCCTGGCCGTCCGGCTCGCGGCGGGGCCCACCCGGTCGCTGGGCCTCTCGAAGCGGCTGCTCAACGAGTCGTTCGAGACCGACCTGGCCCGCTCCCTCGACCTCGAGGGCGCCTACCAGTCCCTCGCCGCGACCTCCGAGGACCTCCGGGAAGGCATGGCTGCGTTCACCGACCGCCGGGACCCCAACTTCACGGGGGGCTGACCGCCCCATTACGCTCCCGTCGCTCACATCAGGTCCGCACAGGGAGTCAGTCATGGGTCTGTTCGACGGCAAGGTCGCGATCGTCACCGGCGCGGGCCGAGGCATCGGCCGCGAGGAGGCGCTGCTGCTCGCCAAGGAGGGGGCGTCGGTCGTGGTCAACGACCTCGGCGGGGCCCGCACCGGTGAGGGCTCCGACGTGGGCCCGGCCCAGCAGGTCGTCGACGAGATCGTCGCCGCCGGCGGCACGGCGGTCGCCAACACCAACGACTGCTCGAGCTGGACCGGCGCCGAGGAGATGGTCAACCAGGCGATCGAGACGTTCGGCTCGCTCGACGTCCTCGTGAACAACGCGGGGATCCTCCGCGACAAGATGAGCTTCAACATGACCGAAGAGGAGTGGGACGCGGTCATCAAGGTCCACCTCAAGGGTCACTTCGCCCCGTCGCGGTTCGCGGCCGCCTACTGGCGCCAGAAGAGCAAGGACACCGGTGAGTCGGTGAACGCCAAGATCGTGAACACCGCGTCGGAGTCGGGGCTCTACGCCAACGCCGGCCAGGCCAACTACGCGGCGGCCAAGGCCGGCATCGCGTCGATGTCGATCGTGCTCGCGCGTGAGCTCGCCCGGTTCGGCGTACGGGTGAACTGCATCGCACCGGTCGCGCTCACCCGGCTCACCGAAGACCTCATGGGCGGTGGCGA
Organism: Actinomycetota bacterium; assembly: GCA_046086425.1. GTDB lineage: Bacteria > Actinomycetota > Acidimicrobiia > IMCC26256 > PALSA-555 > CAIUKV01. The sequence continues at coordinate 2,130 of JBJSXO010000042.1, forward strand.
GCGCAACGAGGAGATCGCCGCGAAGCTCGCGCCGGAGAACATCGCCGCCGGCGTGTGCTGGCTCGCGTCGGACCTGAGCGAGGGTGTAAACGGCCAGGTGCTGAAGATCCAGGGGGGTGTTGCGCAGATCGTGCAGGGCTGGCGGCCGATCACCCAGATCACCTCGGACGAGACCTGGACCATCGAGGCGATCGCGGCTCAGCGCGACGCGCTGTTCGCCAAGTCCTCGCCGGACATCCCCCCGTTCCTCCTCAACATCAACGACCCCACCGGCTGAGCCGCCGGCCGGGCCGGCGTTCTCAGATGGCGCGGTCGGTCCAGTGCTGCTCCCGCAGCACTCGCTTGAGGATCTTGCCGTTGGGCTGACGCGGCAGCGCGTCGACGAACTCGAACCGGGCCGGCACCTTGAAGTCGGCCAGCCGGGCGCGGCAGAAC
>JBJSXO010000043.1:0-12646 GCA_046086425.1 Actinomycetota bacterium
ACCTCGATCGCATCCTCGAGGAAGCGGTCCACCAGCGCCGGGCGCTCCGCCGAGAGACCGCCCTCGCGCCCGAGCGATCCGGCGCTGGCGAGCTCGGCCATCGCCGCGTCGAGCTGGGCCTCGTCGTAGACGATCTGCATCGCCCGGCCGCCGAGGACGTACGACGGGCGCACCAGTACCGGGTACCCGACCTCGCGCGCGACGGCCCGGGCCCCGTCGACGTCGACAGCAGTACCCCCGGCCGGCTGGGGGATGGCGAGCTCGGCGCAGAGCGCGTTGAACCGCTCCCGGTCCTCGGCGAGGTCGATCGAGGTCGGGCTGGTGCCGAGCACCGGGATGCCGGCGGCCTCCAGCGCGTGCGCGAGCTTGAGCGGCGTCTGCCCGCCGAGGCTCACGATCACACCCTCGAGCGGCTGGCCGTCACGCGCCAGCGCGTCGCAGACGTTGCGCACTCCTTCGACGGACAGCGGCTCGAAGAACAGCCGGTCGCTGGTGTCGTAGTCCGTGGACACCGTCTCGGGGTTGCAGTTCACCATCACCGTCTCGAAGCCCGCGTCCGAAAGGGCGAACGCGGCATGGACGCAGCAGTAGTCGAACTCGACGCCCTGACCGATCCGGTTGGGCCCGCTGCCGAGGATCACGACCGCAGGCCGGGCGAGCGCAGCAGCCTCGTCCTCGTCCTCGTAGGTGCCGTAGTGGTACGGCGTGCGCGCCGCGAACTCGGCGGCGCAGGTGTCGACCGTCTTGTAGGTGACCGGCACCCCGGCGGCGAGCCGGGCGTTGCGGACCGCATCGGGCGTGATACCCCAGAGGTAGGCGAGCTGGCCGTCCCCGAAGCCGAGCCGCTTGGCCCGCTTCCAATCCCGCGCCGACATGGCGTCGGCACCGCCGAGCGCCTCGAGCTCACTGCGCGCCTCGACGATCCCGAGGATCTGGTCGAGGAACCACGGGTCGATCTCCGTGGCTTCGTGGAGCCGCTCCACCGTGGCGCCCCGCCGCAGCGCGGCCTCGACCTGGAAGATCCGATCCGGGGTCGCCGTCGCCGCGTGGCGCACCAGCTCGTCGAGGTCGTACGCGTCGTACTCCACCTCACCCGGGTCGCCGTTGAGGCCGTGCCGGCCGGTCTCGAGCGACCGGCACGCCTTCTGCACCGACTCGGGGAAGGTCCGGCCGATGGCCATGACCTCGCCGACGGACTGCATCTGAGTGCCGAGGAGACCCGACGCGCCCGGGAGCTTCTCGAACGCCCACCGGGGGATCTTGGTCACCACGTAGTCGATGGTGGGCTCGAACGAGGCCGGGGTCTCGCGGGTGATGTCGTTGGTGATCTCGTCCAGGGTGTAGCCGACGGCGAGGCGCGCGGCGATCTTGGCGATGGGGAACCCGGTGGCCTTGCTCGCCAACGCGCTCGACCGCGAGACACGCGGGTTCATCTCGATGACGACCATCTCGCCGGTGTCGGGATCGAGGCCGAACTGGATGTTCGAGCCACCGGTCTCCACCCCGATCCGACGGATGCACGCAAAGGCGGCGTCGCGCATCCGTTGGTACTCGACGTCGGTGAGCGTCTGGATCGGCGCGACCGTGATCGAGTCACCGGTGTGCACACCCATCGGGTCGAAGTTCTCGATGCCACAGATGACGACCACGTTGTCGGCGCGGTCGCGCATCACCTCGAGCTCGAACTCCTTCCACCCGAAGACGGACTGCTCGAGCAGGATCTCCCGGACCGGGCTGGCGTCGAGGCCGCGCGCGGCGAGGTCGTGCAGCTCCTCCACGCTGTGTGCGAACCCGGTGCCGCCGCCCCCGAGGATGAACGACGGCCGGCAGATCAGCGGGAACCCGACCTCTACGCCGACCCGCATTGCCTCCTCGACCGTGTAGGCGAGCCCCGAGCGCGGGGTCGGCAGCCCGATCTCGGCCATCGCCTCCTTGAACCGTGACCGGTCCTCGGCGGTGTGGATGGCCTCGACGCTGGCCCCGATCAGCTCGACACCGAAACGGTCGAGCACGCCCGCCTCGTGCAGCGCGATGGCGAGGTTCAGGGCGGTCTGCCCACCGAGGGTCGGCAACAGCGCGTCGGGACGCTCCTTCTCGATGACCCGGGTCAGCGTCGGCACGTCGAGGGGCTCCACGTACGTGGCGTCGGCGAAGTCGGGGTCGGTCATGATCGTCGCCGGGTTGGAGTTGACCAGCACGACCCGGTAGCCCTCGTCCCGCAGCACCCGACAGGCCTGGGTGCCCGAGTAGTCGAACTCGCAGGCCTGGCCGATGACGATCGGCCCGGAGCCGATCAGCAGGATCGTCTCGATGTCGTCTCGACGCGGCATCAGCGCAGCCTCATGTCTGGTCCATCAGCTCGGTGAACGCCGTGAAGAGGTAGGCGGCGTCGTGGGGACCGGGCCCGGCTTCGGGGTGGTGCTGCACGCTGAACGCGCGCAGGCCGCGGACCGCAAGGCCCTCGACGGTGCCGTCGTTGAGGTTCACGTGGGTCACTTCGGCGCCGCCGGGGACAGTGTCGGCCATGACGACGTAGTTGTGGTTCTGGCTCGTGATCTCGACCCGACCGGTCGCCACGTGACGGACCGGGTGGTTCGCGCCGTGATGACCGAACCCGAGCTTGTGAGTCTCGGCACCGAGGGCCAGGCCCATCATCTGGTGCCCGAGGCAGATCCCGAACACCGGCACCTCGCCGAGCAGCGCGCGCACGGTGTCGGGCACGCCGGCCACGGCGGCGGGATCGCCGGGGCCGTTGGACAGGAACACGCCGTCGGGCTCCCGCCCGAGCACCTCGGCCGCCGGCGTGGTGGCCGGCACGACCTCGACGCGACAGCCGGCGCCGACGAGGTGCGCGAGGATCGTGCGCTTGATCCCGAGGTCCAGCGCCACGACGCGATAGGGGGCGTCGTCGCCGCCGACGACGTAGGGCTCGGCGGTGGTCACCTCGGCGACGAGGTCGATCCCGTCGGTGGCCACGGCGGTAGCCGCCGCAGCCCGCACGGCGGCTTCGTCCGTCCCGAAGGCCCCCGGCCGCGCGCCGGTGTCGCGCAGGTACCGGGTGAGCCGGCGGGTGTCCACTCCCGTGATCACCGGGACCCCGAAGCGGTCGAGGAACGCCACGAGGTCGCCCGTGCTGCGCCAGTTGCTGGCGCGTCGGCTGAGGTCGCGCACGACCACCCCGCGGCAGAAGGGCCGTGGGCTCTCGGAGTCGGCGTCGTTGACGCCGTAGTTCCCGATGTGCGGATAGGTGAAGGTGATGATCTGCCCGGCGTAGGACGGGTCGGTGATGATCTCCTGGTAGCCCGAGAGCGACGTGTTGAACACGACCTCACCGGATGCGCTCTCGGCGTCCCCGATGCAGTCACCCTCGAACAGGGTGCCGTCGTCGAGCACCAGGACACCGTCCCGGCGCCGGGCCGACGCGGCGCTCATCCCTGCGCCTCCCCGTCCCGGACCACGGGGACGCCCCGCAGGACGGTGTGACGCACCTTGCCGCTGAGCGCGCGCCCGGCGTACGGGGTGTTGCGCGCCTTGCTCGCGAGCCGGTCGGCATCGACCTCCCAGCGCTGTCCCGGGTCGAACACGCAGAGGTTGGCGACTGCGTCCGGCACGATCGGGCCGCCGTGGTCGGCGAGGCCGGCGATGGCGGCACCGTTCCACGAGCACGCGGCAAACGCCCGGCCCGGCGTCAGGACCCCGGGCAGCACGAGCTCGTCCCAGACCAACGCCAGCGCGGTCTCGAGCCCGAGCATCCCCGACGGAGCCTGCTCGAACGGGCGCTCCTTGGCGTCGGTGGGGTGGGGCGCGTGGTCGGTGGCGACGACGTCGATGGTGCCGTCGGCGAGGCCGGCCTTGATCGCGGCGAGGTCGTCGTCGGTGCGCAGCGGCGGGTTGACCTTGAACACCGGGTCGAAGCTCGCGCAGCACGCGTCGGTGAGGGTGAAGTGGTGGGGGCAGGCCTCGGCGGTCACCGGGATTCCCGCGGCCTTTGCGGCGCGCACCATCGCGACGGCACCTGCGGTGGAGACATGTTGGAAGTGGATCCGGGCGCCGGTGGTCCGGGCCAGGATCAGGTCACGGGCGACCACCACCTCTTCCGCGGCGCGGGGACGGCCCGGGATGCCGAGCCGGCTCGACCACTCCCCCTCGTGCATCGCCCCGTTCCCCACCAGGTCGGGATCCTCGGCGTGCTGGGAGATCACCGCGCCGGGCAAGGCGCGGGAGTAGTCGAGCGCCCGGCGCATCACGCCGGCGTCGGCAACGCAGTCGCCGTCGTCGGTGAACATCCGCACCCCGAGCCGGTACAGCTCACCCATCGGGGCGAGCTCCCGGCCCTGGCGCCCCTTGGTGATGCACCCCGACGACACCACCTCGCAGAGCGAGCGCTCTCCGGCCGCGAGGACCGCAGCGACGACCGATGGGTCGTCGAGCGGTGGCGTGGTGTTGGGCATCGCGACGATCGCGGTGAACCCGCCGAGGGCCGCGGCCCGGGCTCCGGTCTCGATGGTCTCGGCGTCCTCCATCCCCGGTTCACGCAGGTGCACGTGCACGTCGACGAGGCCCGGGGTGACGAGGCACCCTCCAGCGTCCAGGGTGTCGTCGCCGCGCAGGCCCGGGCCCACCTCGACGACGCGACCATCGCGCACCCGCACGTCGGCCGCCCGCTCGCCGGACGCGTCGAGCACGCGCCCCCCGGAGATGACCAGGTCACCCAACGCCGGCTCCACTGCCCAGGAGGCGGTACAGCACCGCCATCCGCACCGCAACGCCGTTGGCGACCTGCTCGGTGATCACCGACGCCGGCCCCTCGGCGACCTCTGCGGCGATCTCGATCCCGCGGTTCATCGGCCCGGGGTGCATGACCAGGGCGTCCTTGCGCAGGCGCGCCGCGCGCTCGACGGTGAGGCCGTACCGCGCGGTGTACTCACGCAGGCTCGGGAACAGCGCCTCGCTCTGGCGCTCGCGCTGGATGCGCAGGAGGTAGACCGCGTCGAGATCTGGCAGGAGGTCGTCGAGATCGTGGGCTACCGACACCGGCCATCCCGCAAGCGTCGAGGGCAGGAGCGTCGGCGGGGCGACGAGCGTGACGTCGGCGCCGAGCGCGGCAAAGGCGAACGCGTCGCTGCGCGCCACCCGCGAGTGGAGCACGTCGCCGACGATTGCGATCCGGGCGCCGTCGAGCGAGGCCCCGAGGTGGCGCCGCAGCGTCAGCAGGTCGAGCAGCGCCTGCGTGGGGTGCTCGTGGCAGCCGTCCCCGGCGTTGACGATGCTGGCGTCGATCCAGGTGGCGACCCGGTGCGGCGCGCCGGCGGCACCGTGACGCATCACCACCGCGTCGATGCCCATCGCCTCGATGGTCTGCACGGTGTCACGCAGGCTCTCCCCCTTCTGCACCGAGGAGGACGAGACGGTGAAGCCCATCACGTCGCAGGAGAGCCGCTTGGCCGCCGTCTCGAAGGAGATGCGGGTCCGGGTGGAGTCCTCGTAGAACAGGCTCACCACCACCTTGCCGCGCAGCGCAGGCACCTTGGGGATGTCGCGCTGGGTCACCTCGCGGAACGACTCGGACAGCGCGAGCAGCTCCTCGATCTCGTTGCGGGAAAGGTCGGCGATGGACAGCAGGTGCTTCATCGCGGCGGCGGGCGCGGTCATGGTCCCGGGCTCCAGAGCTCGATCCCGTCGGTGCCCCCGTCGGTCTCCTCGAGGCGCACCCGCACGTCGTCGGCCTCGTTGGTCGGGAGGTTCTTGCCGACGAAGTCGGCCCGGATCGGCAGCTCCCGGTGGCCGCGGTCCACGAGCACCGCGAGCTGCACCGCGCGGGGCCGGCCCAGCTCGGTGACGGCGTCGAGCGCGGCCCGGACCGTACGGCCGGTGTACAGGACGTCGTCGACGAGCACCACGACACGCCCGGCGACGTCCACCGGGATCTCGGTCGGACCCAGCGGCTGCACCGGCCGCAGCGCGATGTCGTCGCGGTAGAAGGCGACGTCGAGCGCGCCCACGGGCACAGCGACGGACTCGAAGCCCTCGATGGCCGCCGCGAGGCGCCGGGCGATGGCCACGCCCCGGGTGTAGAGCCCGACGAGCACGAGATCGCCGGCGCCATGGTTGCGCTCGACGATCTCGTGGGCGATGCGGGTGTGGGCGCGGCGCAGGTCGTCGGCCGCGAACACCTGCGAGCGCAGGACGTACCCCTCGGCGTTCGCCCCGCTCCCGGTCTCCGGGACACCCGGAGCGCCGGCACCGGGAACGCCGGGAGCGTTCGGGCTCGGCTCGGCGTTGCTCGCGGTGCGCGCACCGGTCATTGCGGGTTCCTCTCCGTAGGAGCCTCTCGGGACTCCCTTCACGGTCGTGGAGCACGGTATCACCCCGGGACCGCGGTCCCGGGGCACACCCACCGCGGGCTAGGCGTTCGGCTTGGTCCCGCTCGCCGCGGCCTGGGCCATGGCGTCGAGCCGGTCGATCATCGCCATCCGCTCCTGGCCGACCTCGGGGAACCGGGCGGTGATCTCGTCGACCGACCAGCGGCCGTCCTTGTCCATCGCCCGGACCTCGTGGGGCTGGTCCCACACCGCGATGTGCCCGCCGTTGACGGTGTAGATCTGCCCGGTCACCTCACGGGCGGCGGGACCGAGGAGCCAGGCCACCATCGGCGCCACGTCCTCGGGCTCCCCCATCTTCAGCTCCATCGGGACCTGGCCGGACATGCGGCTCTTGGCCACCGGGGCGATCACGTTGGCGGTGACGCCGTACTTGTACATGCCCACCGCCGCCGAGCGGGTCAGGGACACGATGCCCCCCTTGGCCGCCGAGTAGTTGGCCTGGGCCACCGAGCCCGCGAACGCACCCGACGTGAAGCTGATCATGGTGCCGGACTTCTGCTCCCGGAAGATCGGGGCCGCGGCGCGAAACACCGTGAACGTGCCCTTGAGGTGGGTCTCGATGACCGGGTCCCACTCCTCCTCGCTCATGTTGAAGAGCATGCGCTCGCGCAGGATCCCCGCGACGCACACCACGCCGTCGATCCGGCCGAACGAGTCCACCGCGGTCTGCACGATGCGGGCCCCACCCTCCATGGTCGTGACCGTGTCGGCGACCGCCACCGCGTTGCCACCCGCCGCGATGATCTCCGCGACGACCTCGTTGGCGACCGCGCTGTCGGGGTCGTTGCCGTCCATCGACACCCCGTAGTCGGCGACCACCACGTTGGCGCCCAGCGCGGCGCACTCGATCGCCACCGCGCGTCCGATGCCCCGGCCGGCCCCGGTGACGGCGACGGTCAGTCCGTCGAGGTACCCCATGGTCATTGGCCCCCTGTTGCTCGTAGTCCGCAATGCCGTGCGGAACATGCCGTGCGGAAGATCGTGCGACGCCCTCGGGGAGCGCCGCCGGCACGCTAGTCGGGTGCGGTCTCCAGGAGCGCCTCCACGAGCACTCCCTGGAGCATCGTGAGCCACGCGTACGCGGCCTTCTCCAGCCCGAGCGGGTCGTCGGCCTCGATCCGGTGGACCTCGGAGTCCTCGGTGATCCCGAGTCGGCTCCCGAAGGCGAGGCGGGCGTCGTTGAGCACGGCCAGCCATTCCGCGACGTCCTCGGGGCCGAGCGCAACCTTGAGGCGCCGGCCTTTCGCCACGCTGCGGTCGAGCGTCCCGAGCACCCGATCGAGTCGCTCGAGGCGCTGGCGCAGCAGCTCAGGATGGGTGAGGGCTTGCCACTCCCGCTCGGCCCGGTCCTCGGTCGGGTCGAGGTACGCGCGCGGGAAGAGACGCTGGAGCGCCGGATCGTCGGACGGGGCCTCGTAGAGGCCCCGCAGCTGCTCGGGCACGTCCCGCAGCAGGTCGGCCTCGGCGGGGTCGAGCACCAAGTCGACCGAGCCGTGCGCCCCGCCCCGGCACTTCACGACGGGTGCTCCATCGTGGCCCACAACCCGTAGGCGTGCAGCCGGGCGACGTCGGCTTCACATTGCTCACGCGTGCCGTCACTCACCTTGGCCTTGCCCTCGTAGTGCACCTCGTACATGAGCTTCGTCGCCTTCTCGCGCGAAAAGCCGAAGAGCTTCTGGAGCACCCACACCACGTACACCATCAGATTCACCGGGTCGTTCCAGACCACCACGATCCAGGGTCGGTCGGTGTCGGTGGACTCGCCCAGCTCCGGGTCGCGGATCTCCACCGGCGCGGTGCTCGCGACCCCCGCGACGGCGCTCATGCCGGCACCTCGCTGGGCTTGCCCCGGAGGTGCTCGGCGATGCGCGCGAGCCGGCCGTTGACGAAGCGACCCGAGTCCTTGGTCGAGTACTGCTGCGCAAGCTCCACCGCTTCGCTGATGACCACTCCCGGTGCGATCTCGGGCACCCATCCGAGCTCGTAGGTCCCGATGCGCAGCAACGCGCGGTCGACCGCCGGCATGCGGTCCACGGACCAGTTCTCCGAGTAGCGGCTCAAGAGGGCGTCGATCTCCTCCCGATGGGCGTCCACGCCCCGCACCAGCTCGCACGCGTACGCGTCGGGGGCCGCCGGCTGCTCGGCGAGCACCGCCTCGGCCGACGACGCGCGGGTCTCGACCTCGTAGCAGAGTCCGAGCGCACGCTCACGCGCCTCGCGCCGGGTCGCCATCGGCCGGCGACTCAGGCTCGGGCGAGGTATTCACCGGTGCGGGTGTCCACCTTGATCTTCTCGCCGGGGCCCACGAACAGCGGGACCTGCACCACGAGGCCGGTCTCGAGCGTGGCGGGCTTGCGGGCGCCCGAGACGCGGTCGCCCTGGACGCCCGGCTCGGTCTCGGCGATGGTGAGCTCGACCGCGGCCGGGAGCTCCACGCCCACGACGGCGTCGTTGTACATCGGGAGGACGACCGAGTCGCCTTCCTTGATGTAGTGCACCGCACTGCCGAGATCCGCGGTGTCGACGTTGATCTGCTCGTAGCTCTCGTTGTCCATGAACACGTACGCCGCGCCCTCGCGGTAGAGGTACTGCATCTCCCGCTTGTCGATCACGGCGAGCGGGAGCTTCTCGTCGCCGCGGAAGGTGCGGTCGAGGACCGCGCCGGTGCGGAAGTTCTTGAGCTTGGTCCGCACGAAGGCGCCGCCCTTGCCCGGCTTCACGTGCTGGAACTCGACGACGGTCATGAGGCCTTCGGGGAGATTGAGGGCCATGCCGTTCTTCAGGTCGTTGCTCGAGACGCTCAACGTCGCTTCCTCGCCAGACGGGACAGCAGGCCTAGACGACCAGCTGCTTCGGGAACTCGGTGAGGGCCACGGCACCGTCGGTCGTGACGACGAGGGTGTCTTCGATCCGCACGCCACCGACGCCGGGAAGGTAGACGCCGGGCTCGACCGTGACCACGTACCCCGCGGCAAGGGTACCAGTCGTGGTCCGGGCAACCCGGGGGGCCTCGTGGATCTCGAGGCCGACCCCGTGGCCGGGGCCGTGCACGAAGCGGTCCCCGAACCCGGCCGCCTCGATCACCGCGCGGCTCGCGCCGTCGACGGCCGCGCACTCCACCCCCGGGCCGACCGCCGCCCGGCCCGCCTGCTGGCTGGCGAGGACGGTCTCCCAGATATGGGTCGCCTCCGGCCCCGGGTCGCCCACGCTGACGGTGCGGGTCATGTCGGAGCAGTAGCCGTCGACGACGCACCCGAAGTCCACCACCACCAGCTCACCTCGGCCGATCGGCCGCTCCGACGGCCGCGCGTGCGGCTGGGCGCCGTTGGGGCCGGCGGCCACGATGGGGTCGAAGCTCACCCCCGACGCCCCTCGGCGGCGCATGCCGACCTCCAGCGCCAGTGCGAACTCGCGCTCGGTGGGGCCGTCGGCGAGGGTGGGGACGAGCTCGGCCAACGCGTCGTCGGCCATCGCGCAGGCCGCCCGGATGCGGGCCACCTCGGCCGGCTCCTTGACCCGCCGGATCGCCTCGACCAGGTCGGTGGTGGGCACGAGCTCGCAGCCCGCGAAGGCCTCGGTCAGGGTGCGCAGCAGCGCCCAGGTCACCCCGTCGGCCTCGAGGCCCACCCGCGAGCATCCGGCCGCGGCGCCGGCCAGTGCCCCGTGCTGCTCGGCGACCGTGGCGCCGATCACCACCCGCGCGTCGACGCCGGCGGCGGCGAGCTGGGCCCGGGACTGCTCGGCGTAGCGGCCGTCGGTGACGAGCGTGAGCGCATCGGGCGTGAGCACCACGGTGCCGGCGGAGCCGGTGAAGCCGGTCAGGTACCGGACGTTGGGGAGCCGGGTGACCACGAACGCGTCGACCCCCGCCGCCGGGAGCGCCTCCCGCACGCGCGTCGCCCGCGCGGTGACGTCCATGGCCGGGAGCTCCCGGAGGCCGCTCATGCGTCCCCCAGCCGGGCCGTCGCGGCTTCCACTGCGAGCCGGTAGCCGGTGCGACCGAAGCCGGCCACCGTCCCCGTGACGTACGGGGCCACCACCGAGGTACGGCGCCACGTCTCTCGTGACGCCGGGTTGGACAGGTGCAGCTCCACCGCGACGCCGTCGTAGGCGGCGAGGGCATCGGCAATCGCGTACGACGAGTGCGTGTAGGCACCCGGGTTGATCACGATCGCTGCGCAGCGCTGGCGCGCGCCCTGGATGGCGTCGACCAAGTCGCCTTCGTGGTTGGACTGGAGGTGCTCCAGCGTGTGCCCGGACGCCTCCGCAGCAGCACGCGCGTCCCCGACACAGTCGTCGAGGGTGTCGGACCCGTAGATGTCGGGCTCGCGCGTGCCCAGCAGGTTCAGGTTGGGCCCGGACAGCAACAGGACGATGGCCATCAGGTGGGGCTCCTCCGGACTCAGGCGTCGATGCCGACCGCGGCGAACGCGGCCTCGAGGGCAGGGGCGGGCGGGTCGTCGACCGATTCGAGGCCGGTCGGGCCGAGGAGCACGAACGTGAGGCCTCCGGAGGCCTTCTTGTCCCGCGCCATGACCGCAAGGAGCTCCGGCGCGCCGAGACCGGGGGCGGTCGTGGGCAGCCCGAGCCCGGCGAGCAGGTCGCGGTGCTCGTCCACGGCCCGGTCCGGGATTCGGCCCATCGCCGCAGCGAGCGCGCCGGCGAACACCAGCCCGACCGCGACCGCCTCACCGTGGTGGAGGTCGTGGTGGCCCACCGTCTCGAGCGCGTGGGCGAGGGTGTGCCCGTAGTTCAGCGTGGCGCGCGCGCCGGTGCGCTCCTGCGGGTCGCCGGACACGATCCGGGCCTTGACTGCCGCGCATCCGGTCACGAGCGTGGTGAGCACGTCCGGGTCGCGGGCCTCGATCGCCCCCCGCTGGGTCCCGAGCGCGTGGGCGACAGCGTCGGAGTCCGGCCCGGTGCCCATGAGCGCGTACTTCGCCACTTCGCCGAGACCGGCGCGGTAGTCGCGTTCGGGGAGCGTGGCCAGCGTCGTGACGTCGGCGAGGACCGCCACCGGCTGATGGAACGCGCCGACGAGGTTCTTACCCTCGGGGAGGTTCACCGCCGTCTTCCCGCCGATGGCGGCATCCACCTGGGCGAGCAGGGTCGTCGGGCACTGCAGCACCGCCACGCCCCGGTGGTAAACGGCGGCTGCGAACCCGGCGGTGTCACCCACGACGCCTCCGCCCAACGCGACGACGGCGTCGCCGCGCAGGAGCCCGTCGCGCGCCCAGGCACGGCAGAGCGTCTGCACGGTGTCCAGCGACTTCGCGTCCTCGCCGTCGGCGATGGTGGTGGGCATCACCCGCACCCCTGCCACCGTCAACGCGTCGACCACGGCGGCGCCGTGGCGCTCGAGCACCGCGGCCTGGGACACCAGCGCCACTCGGCGCCGGGGTGCGAGCACCCGGCCCGCCTCGGCGAGCACGCCGGCGCCGACGACGACGTCGTACGCAGGGTCGAGCGCCACGGTCACGCGGGGCATCGGGCGAGCTCCTCGAGCACGAGGGTGGCGACCTCGTCGATGCTGTGACCCGCAGTGTCGACGACGGCGTGCGCGACGGCCTCGTAGGCGGGGGCCCGCACTGCGGCGAGGCGGGCCAGCGTGGCTACCGGCGCGTCGCTGCCTGCGAGCAACGGTCGGCGAGCCCGGCCACTACCGGTGCCGACCCGCGCGGCCAGCGTCTCGGGATCGGCCGTGAGCCACACGACGAACCCCGCGTCCCGCACCCGACGACGGTTCTCGGCGTCGCCCATCGCGCCGCCGCCGCACGCGACCACCAACGGCGTGGGCGACGCGCAGACGTCCGCGATCGCCGACCGCTCGAGCGCGCGGAACGCGACCTCACCGTCGGTGGCAAAGATCTCGGCCACCGGCCGCCCGGTGACGGCCTCCACCTGCTCGTCCACGTCGACGAACGGTCGGTCGAGCCGCGCCGCACACACACGGCCGACGCTGGTCTTGCCCGAGCCCATCAGGCCCACGAGGACGAGGTGCGACACGCCGTCACCCCGACTCAGCCGAGCGAGTCGACGAAGGCGCGGTGGTTGCGGACCATCTCGGCGAGCGAGTCGCCGCCGAACTTGCGCAACGCCTCGGCCGCGAGCACCAGCGCCACCATCGTCTCTGCGACCACGCCGGCGGCGGGGACCGCGGTGACGTCGGTGCGCTCCTTGAACGAGACCGACTGCTCCTTCGTCGCGACGTCGACGGTCTTGAGCGTCGGCCGGTTGAGCGTGGCGAGCGGCTTCATGGCGGC
>JBJSXO010000044.1:0-2355 GCA_046086425.1 Actinomycetota bacterium
CGCGCCTTCACCGAGCCCGCGAACGTGATGACCCGTGCCAGGCGCTCGGGCGCCGAGTACGTGAACCCCACGGCCACGACGTGAGGGCTGCCGTCGGCGCGCAGGGTCGTGAGCGTCGCCAGGTGGCGCTCACCCAGGAACTGCAGCACTGCGTCTCCGGGTGCGGTGATATCGATCATCGGCCGCACGGTAGTCCCCGCCGGTCGGACGCGCTTGGGCCCGAGATCAGCTCCGGGGAACCTCGCGCAGCTCGTAGGTCTCGATGACGTCACCCTGCTTGAGGTCCTGGAAGTCGGAAAGACCGATGCCGCACTCGAAGCCCGACTGGACCTCGCGCGCGTCCTCCTTGAACCGCTTCAGCGACTGGATCGAGCCGTTCCAGATGACCACACCGTCACGCAGGAAGCGCACGCGCGAGCCGCGGGTGATCGTCCCGGAGAGGACGTAGCAGCCGGCGACCTTCCCGACCCGGGGCACCCCGAAGACCTCGCGCACCTCGGCCTCTCCGGTCACCGCCTCCTCGAACTCGGGCTGGAGCATGCCGAGCAGCGCGGCATTCACGTCCTCGAGCACCTTGTAGATGACCTCGTAGAGCCGCAACTCCACCTTCTCGGTCTCCGCCAGCTCGCGCGCCTTGCGGTCGGGCCGGACGTTGAAACCGATGACGGTGGCGTTCGACACTGCGGCGAGGTTCACGTCGGACTCCGTGATCCCTCCGACGCCGCGCATCACGAAAGACAGGCGCACCTCCTCGTGCTCCTGGTCGAGCTTGCGCAGGGCGTCGGTGACCGCCTCGAGCGAGCCGTGCACGTCGGCCTTCAGCACCAGGTTCAGGGTGGCGACCTCACCGCGCTGGACCATCGCAAAGATGTCCTCGAGGCGCGCGCCGCCGGCCAGCGCCATCGGGTGGGCGAGGTTCGCCTTGCGGCGCCGCCACGACCGCGCCTCGGCGACGGTGCGGGCGATCTTGTCGTCGGGCGCCACCCGCAGCTCGTCGCCGGCGAGGGGCACGTCGTCGAGGCCGAGCACCTCGACCGGCATCGACGGGCCGGCCTCGGTGACCGGGCGGCCGTGGTCGTCGAACATCGCCCGGACACGACCCCAGCCGCCGCCGGCCACGATCGACTCACCGACGCGCAGCGTGCCCCGCTCGACGAGCGCGGTCACCACCGGGCCGCGACCGGGATCGAGGTTCGACTCGAGCACGAACGCCCGCGCCGGGGCGTCGGGGTTGGCACCCAGCTCCTCGAGGTCGGCCACGAGCAGGATCGACTCGAGCAGCTCGTCGACGCCCTGGCCCGTCGGAGCGGCCACCTCGTTGACGATGATCTCGCCACCCCACTCCTCGGGCACGAGCTCCTGCTCGACGAGCTGCTGGCGCACCCGCTCGGGATTGGCGTCCTCACGGTCGCACTTGGTGATCGCGACCACGATCGGAACCTCTGCGGCGCGGGCGTGGCTGATGGCCTCCACGGTCTGGGGCATCACACCGTCGTCGGCAGCCACGACGAGGATCGCGACGTCGGTTGCGGCTGCGCCGCGGGCGCGCATCTGGGTGAACGCCTCGTGGCCAGGCGTGTCGATGAAGGTGATCCGGCGACCACCCTTCTCCACCTGGTACGCACCAATGTGCTGGGTGATGCCACCGGCCTCGCCGGCGACCACGTTGGCCTCGCGGATGCGGTCGAGCAACGTCGTCTTGCCGTGGTCGACGTGACCCATGACGGTGACGATCGGGGGCCGGGCCTGCAGCAGGGCCTCGTCGTCTTCGTCCTCGCCGAACATCGCCTGGAGCTCGAGCTCGGCTTCCTGGCCCGGCTCCACGATGAGGATCTCCGCACCGAGGGCCTCGGCGATCAGTTCCACCATCTCGTCGGCCAGGGACTGCGTGCCGGTGACCATCTCGCCCGCGTCGAACAGGAGGCGGACCAGGTCGGCCGTCGTTCGGTTCAGCATCGGGGCGTATTCCTGGATCGTGATGCCGCGCGGCACCACGATCTCGCCCTCGGGGATCGGGGCGTCTGCGGGCGTGAACGATCCCGACGACGCCGGCCCCAGGTCCTCGAAGTTCCGCTGGCGTCGCTTCTTGCGGCGCGGCCGCTGGCCCTGCGGGCCGGGTCGGCCCCGACCGCCGGGACCGCCGCGTCCACCAGGACCGCCGGGACCACCGGGACCGCCACCCGGGCGCCCACCCGGACCACCGGGACCGCCACCGGGCCCGCCGGTGCGGACGGGCGGCGGGCCGCTGCGGCGGGCCGCGAAGCCACCACCGCCGCCGGGGCGCGCGCCGCAGGAATCGGGGGTGAACACGCGGGGGCCTCCCGAGCGCCGCGCCCCGGGGGGCGGCGGGATCGG
>JBJSXO010000045.1:0-12552 GCA_046086425.1 Actinomycetota bacterium
GTCGGCGCCGGGACCGGGCCGGGTCGATGGCAGTCAGGCAAGAGCAGCCGGGCCATGACAGCCGGGTCGATGTCAGCCAGGTCATGGCAACCAGCTCGATGTCAGCCAGGTCGATGACGGTGCTGGCACATCGCGGGAGGCCGCATCGCGTGCCGCCTGCAGCGCGTGGGTCGGTTGCCGCCGGTGGCCCGCTGCTGCACCCACCTCGGTGGACCGGGTCCGCGATGCACGTCGCACGCGTGTTCGACGAATTCGTCCGCAATGCTTGATCGAACGGCTGTTCGCTATTACAGTGCTGTCATTCGACACCGCTCGACAGGTGCGTGACGGGGGAGGGCGACGGCCCGGCCCGTGTCACACCCCTTCCGTACGGTGCCGCCCATCGGGCCCCGGTGCGACCGCACCGACCCCATGGCACGACCCAGCGAACAGAACAGGCAGAACCCCGATGAGCAAGGCACCCGCACGGAAGGACCTCCCCATGGCACAGGACCGCACCAACAACGACCGCGAGAAGGCACTCGACGTGGCACTCGCTGCCATCGACAAGCAGTTCGGCAAGGGCTCGATCATGCGCATGGGCGAGAAGGGGTCGATGGCGATCGAGGCCGTCTCCACCGGCGCCATGGCCCTCGACGTCGCCCTCGGTGTCGGTGGTCTCCCGCGTGGCCGCGTCGTCGAGATCTACGGCCCGGAGTCGTCGGGCAAGTCCACGCTCGCCATGCACGTCGTGGCCGAGGCCCAGCGCAATGGTGGCATCTGTGCCTACGTCGACGCCGAGCACGCGATGGACCCGGTGTACGCCAAGGCCATCGGCGTCGACATCGACCAGCTGCTCATCAGCCAGCCCGACACCGGCGAGCAGGCGCTCGAGATCGCCGACATGCTCATCCGCTCGGGTGCGCTCGACGTCGTCGTGATCGACTCCGTCGCCGCGTTGGTGCCCCGGGCCGAGATCGAGGGCGAGATGGGTGACACCCACGTCGGTCTCCAGGCCCGGTTGATGAGCCAGGCCCTGCGCAAGCTCACGGCCAACCTCAACCGCTCCCGCACGATCTGCATTTTCATCAACCAGCTGCGGGAGAAGATCGGCGTGATGTTCGGCTCGCCCGAGACCACGCCCGGTGGCCGGGCGCTGAAGTTCTACTCGTCGGTCCGCCTCGACATCCGCCGCATCGAGTCCATCAAGGACGGTGCCGAGATCACCGGTAACCGCACCCGGGTGAAGGTGGTGAAGAACAAGGTCAGCGCGCCGTTCAAGCAGGCCGAGTTCGACATCATGTACGGCAAGGGCATCAGCCGTGAGGGCTCGCTCCTCGACGTCGCCGTCGACCTCGGGATCGTGAAGAAGTCTGGGGCGTGGTTCACCTACGAGGGCGAGCAGCTCGGCCAGGGCCGGGAGAACGTGAAGGCCTTCCTCGCCGAGAACCTCGACATGATGGTCGAGATCATGGAGAAGGTGAAGATCGAGGCCGGTATCGGGGATGTCGCCGACGGCGACGACACCACCGACCCTGCGGCCGAGGACGGCATGACCGAAGCCGACGACGCACCGATCAGCCTCGACTGACATCCGGTCCGTCGCTACCGGTCGAGCCAGCGTGGGCAGCCCGCGCCGGCTCGACCGGTCGGTGGCGCAGCTAGAGCACGCCGCGCAGGATGGCGATGGTGCCTGCGAGCACCGACAGGGTGAGGACCGACGGCCGGAGCCAGCCCTTGTCCACGAGGCCGTGGAAGTGCTTGCTCAACCACGCGCCGAAGAGCATGGCCGGGATCAGTGCGAGGGCGAGGAGCACCCGGTCGTGGGTGATCTCGCCGGTCACGCCGTAGCCGACCACCGAGAGCGTGGCGCTCACCGCGAAGTACGCACCGAGCGTGGCGCGGATGGTCGGGCCGCGGTGGTGCTGGAACAGCAGCGCCACCGGAGGACCACCCACTGACGCGGCCGTGCCGGTGATGTTGCCGATGAGGCCGGCGGTGCCGGCGGTGGTCCGGGTGACCGGGATCGGGGGGCTCACCACCGTGGCCAGCACCCCGAACAGGGTGGTGATCCCCACGATGACGCCCAGCGTGGCGGCCGAAGCGAGGTGGATGATCCAGAGACCGATCAGGGTCCCGGGGATGGCCCCGGTGAGCATCCAGACCAGGGCGAAGCGGTCCATGGCGTGGTGCTCCCGCGACGCCGTCACCGCCCCGATGGGCCAGGCCACCAGCACCAGCACCACGGGGATGGCATCGGGGATGGCCACGGCGATGAACGGCGCCGAGAGCAGCCCGAGGCCGAACCCGATCGTGCCCTGCACCAGCGAGCCGAAGATGATGACACCCACGGCGACGAGGAAGCCGGCGACCGACACGTCCACTGGCGCAACCTAGGCGCGAGCCGCCGGTCCCGGCTGCTCGTAGACTCCAGGGCCGTGTCCGCGCCCCGTCGGTTCTTCGTGCGCACCTTCGGGTGCCAGATGAACGAGCACGACTCGGAGCGCATCGCAGGCCTGCTCGCGGCCGATGGGATGGTGCCGGCCGCAGACCTCGAGAGCGCCGACGTGGTGGTTCTCAACACCTGCTGCATCCGGGAGAACGCCGACGAACGTCTCTACGGCACGCTCGGCCACCTCAAGTCGGAGAAGGCCCGGCGCCCGGGTCTGCAGATCGCGGTCGCCGGCTGCCTGGCCCAGAAGGATCGCGACCTCATCCAGGCCCGGGCACCCCACGTCGACGTCGTCTTCGGTACCCACAACCTCGCCCGGGCCCCGGCCCTGCTCGAGCGTGCCCGCCACGACGGCCCCGTCCTCGAGATCGTCGAGGAGCACGAGGCGTACCCCTCGGCGCTGCCGGCCCGCCGGGGGACGGACCATGCCGCCTGGGTCACGATCCAGATCGGGTGCGACAACTCCTGCACCTTCTGCATCGTGCCCCAGGTGCGGGGGGCCGAGGTGAGCCGGCGTACCGGCGACATCGTGCACGAGGTCGAGGCGCTCGCCGCCGACGGCGTGAGCGAGATCACCCTCCTCGGCCAGAACGTGAACTCGTACGGGCGCGACCTCGGTGCGGGCCGCTACCGGCCCCGGTTCGCCGACCTGCTCCGAGCGGTCGACGCCGTCCCGGGGATCCACCGGGTGCGGTACACCTCGCCGCACCCGAAGGATCTGCGCCCCGAGACGATCAGCGCAATGCGCGAGTGCCCCAGCGTGTGCGAGCACCTGCACCTACCGCTGCAGTCGGGGAGCGACGGCGTGCTCGCGGCGATGCACCGCGGGTACACGGCGGAGCGCTACCTCGACAAGCTCGCCCGGGCCCGTGCCGAGATCGACGACCTCGCCGTGACCACCGACGTCATCGTCGGCTTCCCCGGAGAGACCGATGCCGACTTCGCCGCCACGCTCGCCGTCGTCGACGCGGCGGCGTACGACTCGGCCTACACGTTCGTCTTCTCGCCTCGTCCGGGGACGCGGGCGGCCGAGATGACCGACCGCTTCGTGGACCCCGGGGTCGCCCAGGAGCGCATGCGCCGGCTCACCGAGGTCGTCGAGGCCCACGCGCTCGCCCGGCACCGGGCGCGGGTCGGCCGCGTGGAGGAGGTGCTCGTGGAGGGTCCGTCGAAGAAGGATCCGTCCCGGGCCAGCGGTCGTACCCGGCAGAACAAGCTCGTGCACTTCCCGGCCACCGGTGCCGCGGCCCGGCCCGGTGCCTACGTCACGGTCGAGGTCGCCTACGCCGCCCCGCACTGGCTGTCGGGCGAGTTGGTGGAGGTGGTGCGGCCCGCTCCGACGTCCCGGACCCGCATCCCCGTCGCCTCGGCCTGAAGGGGTCCCGGTCGTTCCGCACCTCGTCCTTGTCGGTCCTACCGCCGTGGGGAAGTCGGCGCTTGCGCTCGGCCTTGCGGTCGCGCTCGGTGATGTCGAGATCGTGTCCGTCGACTCCATGCAGGTGTACCGCGGGCTCGACGTCGCCACCGCGAAGCCGACGGCCGCCGAGCGGTCGGCGGTCCGTCACCACCTGATCGACGTCGCCGATCCGTCCGAGGAATGGTCCGTGGCCCGGTTTCAGACCGCCGCGCGTGCCGCGGTGGCCGACATCGAAGCACGCGGCCGGCGTGCGCTCCTGGTGGGGGGCACGGGGCTGTACGTGCGGGCGGTGATCGACGACCTGCGCTTCCCGGGGGAGGACCCCGTGGCCCGAGCCCGGCTCGAGGCCGAGGCCGCCGAGCCGGGTGGCCCGGCGCGGCTCCACGCACGCCTCGAGGCCCGGGATCCCGTCGCGGCGGGCCGTATCGAGCCGGAGAATCCCCGTCGGGTCATCCGGGCGTTGGAGGTCATGGAGCTCACCGGCGAGCCGTTCTCGGCCTCGGGGGCAGGCCTCGGCCAGTACGGACCGACGGTGTTCCCGGTGCGCATGCTCGGGATCTGGCTCCCGTCGTCGGTGCTCGACGAACGCATCGCGGCGCGGGTGCAGGCGATGTACGCAGGTGGCCTCCTCGACGAGGCGACAGCGCTCGCCGCCCCCGGGTGCGCGCCCTTGTCGCGCACCGCAGCGCAGGCCATCGGCTACCGGGAGGCCTTGGCTGTCGTGGGCGGGTCGCACCTGGCGGCGGCCCGGGACGCCACCACCCGGCGCACACGCCAACTCGCCCGCCGACAGGTCCGCTGGTTCCGCCGGGACCCCCGGGTGGTCTGGTGGGCCACGGCGAGCAATCCGAGCGCGCTGGGCCCGGCACTCCTGGAATGCTGTCGGGGATGAGTTCCGTGTCCGTCCCGCCGACCGGCCCGATCCGCCTGGCCAAGCTGCAGGCCACGGGCAACGACTTCCTGGTGTGGTCCCAGCTCGACTCGGGGCCCGCACCGGTCTCGGAGGCGCTCGCACGCGCCGTGTGCGACCGCCACACCGGGGTGGGCGCCGACGGCCTGATCTTGCTCGCTCCGGGTACCGGTGGCGCCGACGCGACGATGACCTTGCGCAACGCCGACGGCGGGGTGGCCGAGATGAGCGGGAACGGGATCCGCTGCCTCGCCCGCGCTGCCGCCGATGCCGGCCTCGGCGACGACACCCTGGTGGTCGACACCGGCGCGGGCCGGCGCACCGTCGAGCTCGACCGGGGTGCCGACGGCCGGGTGCACCACGCCACGGTGGACATGGGCCCGGTCACCTTCGATCCCGCGGCGATTCCCGTCGACGCCGACAGCCCGTTCGACCTCACCGCCGAGTTCCACGGGATCACCTACCGGGGAGACGCTGCGGGCATGGGCAATCCTCACTTTGTGTGCCTGGTCGACGACGTCACCCAGGCCCGCGTGGTCCAGCACGGGCCGCACCTCGAGACCGACCCACGGTTCCTGCGCCGCACCAACGTCGAGTTCGTCGCTCCCGATGGCCCCGGTGCGCTGCGCATGCGGGTGTGGGAGCGGGGGGTGGGCGAGACGCAGTCCTGCGGCACCGGGGCGTGTGCTGCTGCCGCCGTCGCCCACCGGCGGGATCTCGTGGGTCCCCGGGTGCAGGTGCGCGTGCCCGGTGGGCTGCTCACCGTCGAGGTGGGCGACACGATCCGGCTCGGGGGACCGGTGGTGCACGTCTTCGACGTCACGGTGGACCCGGCGGTCCTCGCCGCAGGACGGAAGTGAGCGTGGACGACCTCCGGGATCCGGACGGACCCGGTCTCCCGTACGACGGGCCGAGCGCCGACGACGTACACGTCGCGCGCGGGCGACGTCGTCTCAGCGCCACCGAGGTCGACCTCGAGGTCGTCCGCCAGCGCGCGCTTCTGGTGGGCACGGGCCAGGGATGCCGCACTGTCGAGGAGGCCCAGGATTCGCTCGACGAGCTCGCCCTTCTCGTGGACACCGCCGGTGCCGATGCCGTCGATCGCGAGCTCCAGCGCCGCGACCGTCCCGACCCCGCCACTTACATCGGCAAGGGTAAGGCGGCGGAGTTACGTGAGCGGGCCGACGCGCTCGACGTCGACGTCGTGGTGTTCGACGACGAGCTGTCGCCTGCGCAGCAGCGCAACCTCGAGACGATCTTCCAACGCGACGTCGTCGACCGGGTTGCCCTGATCCTCGATATCTTCGCCCAGCACGCCAGCAGCCAGGAGGGCATGCTGCAGGTGGAGCTCGCGCAGCTGCGCTACCGGCTGCCGCGTCTGCGGGGTCGGGGCATCCAGCTGAGCCAGCAGGGCGCGGGCATCGGCACCCGCGGGCCGGGGGAGACCCAGCTCGAGGTCGACCGGCGCCGGATCCTCCGACGGGTGGCCAAGCTCGAGCGCGCGCTCGACCAGCTCGCGCAGACCCGCACCGTCCAGCGCAAGGCCCGCCAGCGCCGGTCCATCCCGACCGTGGCCCTCGTGGGCTACACGAACGCAGGTAAGTCCACGCTGCTCAACCGGCTCACCGACGCGCACGTGCTCGTGGAGGACCGCCTGTTCTCCACGCTCGGGACCACGACGCGCCGCCTGCGGCTCCCCGGTGGGGAGACGGTCCTGTGCAGCGACACCGTCGGCTTCGTCCGTCGGCTGCCCCACCAGCTCGTGCAGGCGTTCCGGTCGACCCTCGCCGAGGTGGCCGATGCCGACCTGGTGGTCCACGTGGTCGACGGGTCCGCCGCAGACCCCGAGGGTCAGGTCGAGGCCGTGCACCAGGTGATGCGGGAGATCCACGCCGATGCCCTGCCGGAGCTGGTGGTGGTGAACAAGATCGACGCCGCGGAGCCCGACGGGGTGCAGGCGCTCCTCGGCGCCCACGAGGGTGCGGTCGCGGTGTCGGCGCGCACCGGCGAGGGGATCGACAAGCTGACCGAGGCCATCGGCGGCCGGCTGCGGGCGCTGTCGCCGGTTCTCGAGCTGCTGATCCCCTACGACCGGGGTGACCTGCTCGCGGCGCTTCACCGTGACGGCGAGGTCCTCGTCGAGGTCCACCGCGAGGAGGGCACCCGGGTCCGCGTGCGCCTCCCCCGGGCGGTGGCGTCGCGCGTGACGGAGTTCGTCGCGCCCTGAGGGCTCCACGGTCCGGCACCGGGGAGGCCGGGTGGGTGGTCCTACACTCCCGACGTGCCCTCCGGATTCGTCCCGCCGCCCTATCCGCAGGATCGCCTCGCGGCGTTGCGGGACACGGCCGACGCGTTGGCCGGCGGGGTGGTCGACGCTTCCATCGGGACGCCGGTCGACCCCATGCCCGAGATCGCCGCCGAGGCGCTGGTCGCGGCTACCCGCGCCGCCACGGGGTACCCGGCGTCGATCGGGAGCCCGGCCTACCGGGAGGCTGCCGCCGCGTGGATCGACCGGCGCTTCGGCGTCACGGTGTCCCCGAGCGAGGTGACCGCGTGCATCGGGACGAAGGAGCTGGTGGCATCGCTGCCCCATCACCTGGCCCTGCGCGACCCGTCGCGTGACACGGTGCTGTACCCGGCGGTGGCCTATCCCACCTACGCCATGGGCGCGACCCTCGCCGGGCTGCGGGCCGTGCCCGTGCCGGTGGGCCCCGACTGGCACCTCGACCTCGACGCCGTCGAACCGGCCGACGCCGCGCGTGCGCTGGTCCTGTGGCTCAACGACCCGGCCAACCCGACCGGCGCGTGCGCGACGCCGCCCGAGATGGTCGCCAACGTCGAGTGGGCCCGCAGTCGGGGCATCGTGGTCGCGAGCGACGAGTGCTACGCCGAGTTCACCTACGACGCGTCGGGTGCGCCCAGCGCTCCGGTCACCGCGCTGTTCGCCGGCCTCGACGGGGTGCTCGCGGTGCATTCGCTGTCGAAGCGCTCCAACCTGGCCGGGTTGCGGGCGGGCTTCGTGGCCGGCGACCCGGCGCTGGTGGGGTACCTGGGGGAGGTGCGCAAGCACGCCGGGTTCATGGTCCCCTCGCCGGTGCAGGCCGCCGGCGCGGCGGCACTCGGCGACGACGCCCACGTCGTCGAGCAGCAGGTCCGCTACGCCGCCCGGCGGGCCCGGCTGACGCCGGTGCTCGCCGAGCACGGGTTCCCGTCGGTGGGCGGGCCGTCGACCTTCTACCTGTGGCTGGCCTCTGGCCGGGGGGAGGACGGCTGGTCGATCGCCGCCCGTCTGGCCGAGACCGCAGGGCTGCTGGTGGCGCCCGGCGACCTCTATGGCCCCGCCGGTGCCGCCCACGCCCGGGTGGCGTTGAGCCTGCGGGACGCCGACGTGGAGACCGTGGTGGCGCGCCTGTCTCGGTAGCCTGTGCACGCCCGTCCCGCCGATCTCCGGGAGCCCCCGTGTCCGACCTCGCCGCCCAGATCACCGCGTTGTGGGAGTCCCGCGACGACCTTGCCTCCGTGATGCCCGACGCCGAGGCCCGGGCCGTGGTCCACGCCGCCATCGACCTCCTGGACTCGGGTGAGGGGCGGGTGGCCGAGGTCGTCGACGGCGAGATCGTGGTGAACGAGTGGCTCAAGTACGCGGTGCTGCTGCTCTTCCGGCTGTCGCAGATGGAGACCACCGAGCTCGGCCCGTTCGAGTACGTCGACAAGATCCCGCTCAAGCACGACTACGCCGAAGCCAAGGTTCGGGTGGTCCCGGGGGCCTAGGCCCGCTGGGGCGCCTACCTCGCGCCGGGCGTGGTGATGATGCCGAGTTACGTGAACATCGGGGCGCGGGTGGGGGCCGACACCATGGTCGACACCTGGGCCACGGTGGGCTCGTGCGCCTAGATCGGGGCGCGGGTCCATCTCTCGGGTGGCGTCGGGATCGGCGGCGTGCTGGAGCCGCCCCAGGCCGCGCCCGTGATCGTCGGCGACGACGCGCTCATCGGCTCCCGGTGCATCGTGGCCGAGGGGGCGCGGGTGGGTGCGGGTGCGGTCCTCGGCGCGGGCTCGATCCTCACTGCGTCGATCCCGGTGATCGACGCCGAGACCGGGGAGGAGCTGAGTCGGGGGGTGGTGCCGGACTGGTGCGTCGCAGTGTCGGCGACCCGGGCGAGGCAGTTCCCTGGGGGCGAGTTCGGCATGCCCTGCGTACTGGTGCTCAAGCGGCTCACCGAAGGCGAGCGCCACGAGAAGTCGGCACTCAACGACGTGTTGCGCGACCACGGCGTGGCGACCTGAGCGACCGGGTACGCGCAGCGGGCGGTCGCGCCCGGCGCCCGCCGTGGCCTAGAAGCGACGCAGGAGCGAGACGACCTTGCCGTAGACGGTGACGTCCTCGGGGTCGAACACCATCTCGGCCATCGTCGTGTTCTCAGGCCGCAGGACGACCTTTCCGTTGCGGCGCAGGAACGTCTTCACGGTGGCCTCCTCGCCGGGGATCCCGGCGACCACGGTATCGCCGGGCTCGGCGACCGGCTGCTGGCGGACGACGACGAAGTCGCCGTCGAGGATCCCGGCGTCGACCATCGACTCGCCCCGGACCCGGAGCATGAAGAGGTCGCCGTCGCCGGTGAAGTCCTCGGGCAGCGGCAGAGTCTCCTCCACCCGCTCGTCGGCGAGCACGCCGGTGCCGGCGGCTACGTCGCCCACGATGGGCACGTACCGGGCTGGCCGCCGCTCGACGACCGAGCCGGAGCCGCCGTCGAAGCAGACCTCGATGGCGCGGGGCTTGGTGGGGTCGCGGCGCAAGAAGCCCTTCTCCTGGAGGGCCGCGAGGTGGGCGTGGACCGTGCTGGACGACGAGAGGCCGACGGCCTCGCCGATCTCCCGCACGCTGGGCGGGTAGCCCCGGTCCCGGACCTGGGCGTCGATGAACTCGAGGACCTGGCGCTGGCGGGGGGTGAGGTCGGGCGTGGAAGCGATCATGGCCGGACCGTACCACGAATACGCGTTCGGGGCAAACACCTGTTCGGAAAACGCTTGACCCGAACGAACGTTCGTGCTTGACTGCGAACAGGCGTTCGGACCCCGGAGCCTGACCCCGGGACCTGACCCCGGGACCTGACCCCGGGACCCGACCCCTTGTTCCCCGGACCTGACGTCTCGACCGGGGGACTACAGGGGCGGACCCGGGACCCGGGACCCGGGGCTCGGGACCCGAAACCGGGGTCCCGGGGTAGCCGTCACACCCCGGTGGTTCGATCGGATCACCGCACCACACCACCCAACAGGAGCACACAAGTGGCCGCAGTCACGACGTTCTTCGGCGAAGGAAGCCCGGTACACCCCGCCATGTACCGGACGACCCCCCGTGCCGCTATCGCACGGTCGAGCGGGACGACCCCCATGGTGTTTTGGCGCCGGCGCCTCGCCGTCGTCGCGATCGCCCTGGGCCTCGTCGTCGTGGTTGCGCAGGCGGGTGACGCGCTCGGGGGCTCACCCCTCGCAGCCCCCGAGCGCCGCCCTGCCCTCGGCGCCGCGAGCGCGCGCACCTGGGTCGACGTGACCGCCCGCCCGGGTGACACCCTCTGGTCGATCGTGGAGCGGAGCTTCCCGGGTCAGGACCCCCGGAGCCGGGTCGACGCCCTGATGGACGCCCGCCGCGGCGCCGCCCTGGCGCCGGGCGAGGTGGTCCAGGTCCCCCGCTGAGGCCTGCTGCGGGCCCGCGGACTCGTCTCCCGAACCCGAACGGATGGCTACCGTGGCCGCGTGCGCTGCCCCTACTGCGAGCTCGACCACGACAAGGTCGTGGACTCGCGGCCGTCCGACGAGGGTTCCGCAGTGCGGCGGCGGCGGGAGTGCCTCGAGTGCGGCCGTCGCTTCACAACCTACGAGCGCCACGAGGAGCTCCCGGTCCTGGTCCGGAAGCGGTCCGGCCTGGTGGAGCCGTACGACCGCGAGAAGCTCCTGGCCGGCATCAAGCGGGCCATCGCGGGGCGAGCGGTGGCGGAAGGTGCTGCGGAGGCCATCGCCGACGACATCGACGAGCGGGTCCGAGCCGAGGGTCGCGAGGTGGGCAGCGAGTTCCTCGGCCTCGCCGTCCTCGAGCGCCTGCGGGCGCTCGACCCGGTCTCGTACCTGCGGTTCGCCTCCGTCTACAAGGGCTTCGAGGACGTGGGGGACTTCGAGCGTGAGTTCATCGAGCTCCAGAAGACCACGGCGCCCAAGCGTCGGCCCTGAGCATCCCTCCGTCGGATTTTTCTCGGGTTTTCCGGTCACGGTCGTTGACACGACCCGAGTTTCAGTGATGTAATCCACGCCGCATCTCGCGTAGCCGGGCCCCTCAACCACTATATATAGTGGTCCGACGGCCCGGAGCACTGGGGACCACCGGATATCCGGCGACGCCGGAGAAGGGGAGACGACAGCCATGGCGATGGCGCCGGAGCAGATCGGGATCGGGATCCGCCGCTTCTTCACGAAGCCGGGGGCGAACCCGTACGACACCGTCCAGTGGGAGCGGCGCGACGCCCGCATCCAGAACTACAAGGACGGCACCGACGCCTTCTTCCAGCCCGACGTGGAGTTCCCCGTCACCTGGTCGCAGAACGCCACCAACATCGTGGCTCAGAAGTACTTCCGGGGCACGCTCGGCACCCCCGAGCGCGAGACCTCTCTGAAGCAGGTCATCGACCGCGTCGCCGACACGGTGACGGCCTGGGGCTTGCGCGACGGCTACTTCGTCGACGACGAGGAGGCTGCGGCCTTCCGCAACGAGCTGAAGTTCATCCTCGTGCACCAGCGCGCGGCCTTCAACTCGCCGGTGTGGTTCAACATCGGCGTGCACGGCGTGCCCCAGCAGGCCAGCGCCTGCTTCATCCTCTCGGTCGAGGACACCATGGGCGGCATCCTCAACTGGTACCGGGAGGAGGGTGTGATCTTCAAGGGCGGCTCCGGCGCCGGGACCAACCTGTCCAACATCCGCTCGTCGTTCGAGCAGCTCGCAGGCGGCGGCACGGCCAGCGGCCCGGTGTCGTTCATGCGCGGTGCCGACGCCTCGGCCGGCACCATCAAGTCGGGCGGCAAGACCCGGCGCGCCGCCAAGATGGTGATCCTCAACGTCGACCACCCCGACGTGGAGGAGTTCCTGTGGTGCAAGGCGCGGGAGGAGGCCAAGGCCAGGGTGCTGCGTGACGCCGGGTTCGACATGGATCTCGACGGCGCCGACAGCCACTCCATCCAGTACCAGAACGCGAACAACTCGGTGCGGGTCACCGACGAGTTCATGCAGGCCGTGCTCGACGACGCCGACTGGGCGCTGCGCGCCGTCACGACCGGAGAACCGGTCCGCACGGTCAAGGCGCGCGACCTCATGCGTGACATCGCGCAGGCAGCGTGGGAGTGCGCCGACCCCGGGATGCAGTACGACAGCACGATCAACCGCTGGCACACCGCGCCGAACACCGGCCGCATCAACGCGTCGAACCCGTGCTCGGAGTACATGCACCTCGACAACTCGGCGTGCAACCTGGCCAGCATCAACCTGCTGCACTACCTCCTCGACGACGGCAGCTTCGACGTCGAGGCCTTCCGCCACACGGTGGAGGTCGTGTTCACGGCCCAGGAGATCCTGGTCGGCAACGCCGACTACCCGACCGACGCGATCGGCGAGACCAGCCGGCAGTTCCGTCAGCTCGGCTTGGGCTACGCGAATCTCGGCGCGCTCCTCATGGCCAAGGGTCTGCCCTACGACTCCGACCAGGGTCGGGCGTGGGCCGCGGCGATCACCTCGCTCATGACCGGCCA